>UQPT01000010.1:0-37123 GCA_900543045.1 uncultured Collinsella sp. | reverse complement strand
TGTGGGGTCACCGCGCGGTCCGCATCTGATGGTGTCGACGTCAATGGTATACGGGCGCATCATCGACGTCTTCAATACAGAAAATATCAGTGCGGAATGTTCTGAAAAGCAACACCAGGGCGGGCCCGGACGAGAACAACCGACTACAGGTCGATGTGCGATTCCTTGATCGGGAACGGCTCGGCGAAGTGGCAGGCGCAGCAGTGGCCCGGGGCAACTTCCTTAAACTCAGGAAGCTTCTCGGAGCAGATGCCCTGCGCGATCGGGCAGCGCGTGTGGAAACGGCAGCCGGTCGGCGGATCCAGCGGCGATGGCGGATCGCCAGCGAGGATGATGCGCTTGCGGGTCTTCTGGATATCCGGATCGGGCACCGGCACGGCAGACAGCAGCGACTGCGTGTACGGATGGTGAGGCTCGCTATAGAGCGTCTTCCAGTCCGAAACCTCGACCATCTTACCCAGATACATAACGGCAACGCGATCAGAGATGTGCTGCACGACGGACAAGTCGTGGGCGATAAACAGATATGCGGTACCGAACTTGTCCTGGAGCTCCTTCAGCAGGTTCAGAACCTGGGCCTGAATGGATACGTCAAGTGCAGAAACGGGCTCGTCGCAGATGATCAGCTTGGGCTTCAACGCAAAAGCGCGGGCAATACCGACACGCTGACGCTGGCCGCCCGAGAACTCGTGCGGATAGCGGTTGATGTGCTCGGGGTTCAGACCGACAACGTCGAGAAGCTCGCGGACGCGCTCGATACGCTCTTCCTTGGTACCCACACCATGAATGGTCATGGGCTCGGAAACGATCTCGCCGATGGTCATACGAGGGTTCAGCGATGCATAAGGATCCTGGAAGATAAACTGCATCTCACGACGCATGTCCTTGATCTCATGCTTGCTCATCTCGGCAACATCTTTGCCCTGGAAGAACACCTTACCGGCAGTCGGCTTGGTCAGGCGCATGATGGTGCGGCCCGTGGTGGACTTACCGCAACCAGACTCGCCGACCAGGCCAAAGGTCTCGCCCGGATAAATCTCGAACGAAATGTCATTCACAGCAGAGACGACGCGCTTGGAAAAGCGCTTGGCGAACATGCCGGACTCGGCGGGGAATTCCTTAGAGAGGTGCTCGACCTTCAGCAGCGGAGTGCGCTCGTTCTTATCTGCCATTTACGCCTCGCCTCCCTTCTCGGAATCCTTGCGCGTACGGGACGTCGCAGGAGCATTCTTGAGGAACTCGGGGTCGCCGGAGTAGTGGCACGCGGAATAATGGCCAGACTCAGTGACAACACGCTCAGGACGCTGCTTGCGGCACTTATCGGTCGCATAGGGGCAACGAGGCGAGAACACGCAACCCTCGGGCAGGTTCATGAGCGAGGGCGGGTTGCCGTGAATCGGCGTCAGCGGCTTCTTCTCATCGATAGCCTGCTCCGGGATGGAGCGGATAAGGCCCCAGGTGTAGGGATGACGGCTCTCGTAGAAGATCTCTTCGGCAGTACCGAACTCGACGGGACGGCCGGCGTACATAACCATGATCTTATCGGCCATATCGGCGACAACGCCAAGGTCGTGGGTGATCATGATAATGGCGTTGCCGTTCTTCTCCTGCATTTCCTGCATCAGCTCAATAATCTGAGCCTGGATGGTAACGTCCAGAGCAGTCGTGGGCTCATCGGCAATCAGGATATCGGGATCGCAGGCAAGCGCCATGGCAATCATGACGCGCTGACGCATGCCACCAGAGAACTGGTGCGGATACTCGTTGACGCGCTTCTCGGGCTCGGGAATGCCAACGAGGTCCAAAAGCTCGGTGGCGCGCTTGAGCGCCTCCTGCTTGGAGTAGCCACGGTGCAGACGAAGTCCCTCGCCCACCTGCTTGCCGATCTTATAGACCGGGTTCAGGGAGGTCATAGGATCCTGGAAGATCATCGCGATATCGTTGCCGCGAATATGCTGCATTTCTTCCTCGGTCATCTCGAGGATCGAACGACCGCGGTAGCGAACGTCGCCGCCCTCAATCTTTCCCGGAGGCATCGAGATGAGGCCCATGATGGTCATGGCGGTCACGGACTTACCAGAGCCGGACTCACCGACGACACCCAGGGTCTCACCGCGATCGAGCGTGTAGGACACGCCATCGACAGCGCGAACGACGCCATCCTCGGTGTGGAAATACATCTTAAGGTCATCGACCTCGAGCAGATGCTGGCCCTCGGGAACCGGCTGGTCCTTCAGGTCCACATAGTTCTTGTTCTTCTTCATCCTTATGCGTCCTTCATCTTGACGTCGAGGGCGTCGCGCAGACCGTCACCCAGCAGGGTGAAGGCGAGCACCGTCGAGAGAATTGCCAAACCGGGCATGATCATCATCCAGGGAGCAGTCAGAAGATACTGCTGACCGTCCTGAATCATGGAGCCCCACGAAGGCGTAGGCGGAATAACGCCCATGCCGAGGAAGGACAGAGCGGACTCGGTCAGAATGGCGCCACCGATGTTCATGGTCGCGTAGACTACGATGGAAGCAACGGAGTTCGGGAAGATGTGACGCACGACGATACGAGCATCGGATGCACCCATCGCGCGCGCAGCGTCAACATAGTCGTTTTCCTTGACTGTCAGGATCGCGGATCGGAAGACACGGGCAATCGAGGGCCAGCCGAGAATACCGATGGCGATGAAAACATTCTGAAGACCACGGCCGATAACGGCGATCATGGCGACAACGAACAGCACGTACGGGAACGCCAGGAAGATATCCGCGAAGCGCATGATGATCGTATCCCAGATGCCGCCATAGAAACCGGCCAGGGCGCCCATGATCAGACCGATCACCGTGGAGATGGCGGTGGCCATAATACCGACGGAAAGCGAAACGCGCGCGCCGTAGATAACTCGGACGAGAATGTCGCGGCCAAGGGCGTCGGTACCAAACGGGTGCTCGGCACACGGAGCCAGCAGCGAAGTCTCGGCCATGGTCGTCGAGTCAGAAGCCGTCGGCGACCCGAGCCAGGGCTTAGCCCACAGGTCTGCGGTCAAGGCAACCAAAACGACGATGATAATCCAGCAGATACCGATAACGGCGAGCTTATTCTTGCGAAGACGCTTAAAAGCGTCGCCCCACAGCGTGCGGGACTTGGCGGGAGCAGATGCGGCCTTGGTGGCGGTAGCCTGCTCCTGAGACTGAGAATCAGTTTCCTGCATGAGACGTACCTCCCTTAGGCCTTATCCGACGGACCGCCGAGGCGGATGCGCGGGTCGAGGAATGCATAGCTAATGTCGACGAGCAGGTTGATCACCATAACGACGACAACGATGAGCGTAACGCCGCCCATAACGATGGGCCAGTCGCGCATGCTAATGGCGCGGTAGACCTCAGAGCCGATACCGGGCCAGTTAAAGACCGTCTCGGTCAGGATGGCGCCCGAAAGCATGCCGCCGAAGTCGACACCAATATAGGTAACAACGGGGATGAGTGCATTCTTAAGCGCATGCTTGACGATGATCGCGCGATTGGAGAGACCCTTGGCCTTTGCCGTGCGGATGTAATCCTGATTCATGACGTCGAGTAGCTGCGAGCGCATGATGCGGGCAGCATAGGCGGTCGAAACCGAAGCCAGCGTAATGGTCGGAAGCACATAGTGCATCCAATCCTGATACTGAGAGCTGGAGCCGCCGGCACCCGAGATCGGCATGGAGAATGCGCCGCCGGTGGCATCCTTAAGGATGACGCCAAAGAACAGCTGCAGCAGCATACCGAGCCAGAATGCAGGAACGGCAACGAGGATCGACGTGGTCAGCGTTACCAAAATATCCCAGAAGGAATAGCGCTTTACCGCCGAAATGATACCCGCACCGATACCCATGATTGCCTCGAGCACGATGGCGCACGCGGCGAGTTTAACCGTATACGGATACTTCTGGGCAAAGATTTCCGCAACCGGCAGCTTGCGCTGATACGAATTGCCCAGATCGCCATGAAGCAGACCATTCATGTAATTCAAGTATTGGTCCACAAGCGACGTTGGAACGGGATCGCCGTTCTCGTCAAGGATCGCGTTGCCGTCCTCGTCCGCCTGGACCAGGTGATAGCGCACGCGAAGTTGAAGCTCTACCTCGGGGGACAGAGCCTTGTCTCCACCGATCAGCTTGATCGGGTCTCCCGGCACAATATTCTGGAGGGCGAACAGAATCAACGTAACGCCCAAAAATACCGGGATGAACTGAAGCACACGTTTAACGATGTACTTACCCATACCACTCCCCTATCTAGGGATTAACCTAAATGGGATGCCGATCGCCAGACCGGCATCCCAAAATTACCATCAGCCAGTTTACCCCAGGTTAGGGAGAACTGTATGTTTCCCATGAGGTCTACGTAAATACTTGACCCTCATGGAAGCTGCAAAACTCTTAGGCGAGCTCAGCGGTACCCAGATCGGCGTGCTTCTGCGGATCGACATAGAGGTACTTGACGCGATCGGAGCCGACGATGGTGTGCGTGTAGAACATCACCGGGATAACCGGGCAGTCAGCGGCGACCATAGCGTCAGCCTCCTGCATCTTGGCGATGCGCTCGTCGTCGTCAACCGTGGCACGGGCCTCATCGACCTTGGCATCGAACTCGGGGTTGTTGTAACCGGAGCGGTTGTCGCCACCGAGGGAGTCGGAGTGGAACAGCGGGTACAGGAAGTTGTCCATGATCGGGTAATCGGCGATCCAGCCCAGACGGCCGAACTGATAGTTGAAGTTCTGATACTGCTCGAGCAGGGCAGACCACTCGGGAGTATCGGAGACGGCGGTGACGCCCACCTTGGCGAGGTCGCCGATGATGGACTCCATGATCTCCTTGTGGCCACCGTCCTGGTTGTAGGACAGGGTCACATTGATGCCACGATCGCCGTTAGCGCCAGCGGGAGCGACCTTGTCGAGGTACTCGTTAGCCTTGTCGACGTCATAGGCGCAGAACTCCCATGCGCCCTCCTTGTAGCCGGCGATTCCCGGAGGAACGATGCCGTCAGCGGGGGTACGGGTGCCCTTGAAGATGGTCTTGCAGATGGCCTCACGGTTGATAGCCAGGGAGATGCCCCTGCGCAGGTCAGCGTTGTTGAACGGCTCGGCCGTGGTGTTGCACGTCAGATAGTACGTGGAAGGCTCGGAGCCGAGCAGCATGCGCTCGCCGTCACCCATGGTGTAGCCATCCTTGGACTCGCCGCGGTCCTTCTTGGCGGCGTCGATCTGAGCAACGGGAACGTCGCAGACATCGAGGTTGCCGGCCTGGAACTCCTTGTAAGCGGTCTCCACGTCCTTGATGACCTGGAAGTGGATGGCGTCAATCTTGGCCTTGTCGCCATAGTAATCGTCAAACTTCTTGAGGTTGATCTCCTGACCATCCTCCCACTTGCCGTCCATCATGAACGGGCCGTTACCGACCGGGGCAAGGTAGAAGCTCTTGACATCGGACTCGGCGCACTCGGGAACCGGGGACAGAGCCGGGTGAGAGGCGACGAACGGGAAGTCGGCGTAGGCGGAAGTCAGCTTGACGACGAGGGTCTCGTCATCCGGGCAGGTAACGCCGGACAGCTCGGTTGCATTACCGGCAAGCAGATCGTCATAGCCCTCGACCATGGAAAGGTGGTAGGAGACCTCGGAAGGACCATACTCGGTAGCGATGGCCGACTTAGTGTTGACCAGGCGCTCCCAACCGAGCTTGAAGGACTTGGAAGTAACGTCGTCACCGTTGTGGAACTTGGCCTTCTTGATCTTGAAGGTGAACTCGGTGGCGTCGTCGTTAGCCTCGAAGGACTCGCAAGCCAGCGGAACGATCTCGCCCTTCTCGTTATCGTACTCCGTCAGAGCGTCGAAGAGCTGGTACTCGACCTGAGTGCCCTGATCCTCCTGGACGTTGTAGGGGTCGATGCAGACCGGGTTGTTGATGTAGAAGTTCAGCGTCGAACCGGACTCAGAACCGGAAGCGTCGCCGCCCTTCTTGCCGCATGCGGCAAGAAAAGCCATGGAGCTCGCAGCGAGGGTGCCGCCAACAAAGGCGCGACGACCCATAACGGGCTGGTGGAACATAGAATCAGCCATGCCATCCTCCTTATGAGATAGGACAAAGTGAATTCGGCCGGGCAACGTCGAGACAGCCCGATCGAACCATTCAAACGCGGTCCGCCGTTATGGCTGGTTATGCAGTGCGGACCAACGTTTCGCAATACAGTAGCGCATTTTATGCACAATATGGCGCTGATTCCGGTTAACGGTCGAGAATTTCTTTAGTTAGGCGAAGTATGTGGGGATATTTTGACTCTATTACAAGTCTGTAAACAAAATGGGCCCCGCACATGCGGGACCCTTTACAAACGTATATACGCCGATGCTTAGTAGCCGACGATACCCTGCGGGAAGAAGAACATGCACAGAACGACACACACAGCAAAAACGACGGCCATAATTACCGTCAGGCGATCGAGGTTCTGCTCCATAACGCCCGTGGCAGAGCTGGAGTTATACAGCGAGCTGGCAATCATATCCGAAACGCCGGTACCCTTACCGGAGTGCATCAGGACGAGAATCGTCAGCGCCACGGCAGAGATAGCCCAAACGACAAACAGAAGAATCTGGAACGGACCCATAGATAAGCTCCTTAATAGAACAATTCAAACTCCAGTACTGTACCACAACCCACAACACTCCCCCACCTGCCATTTAGGGACGGGTTAGAAATGGCAGAAATACCAAAAGGGGGTCGTCCGGTTGTGGACAACCCCCTTACTAGAAAACGATAGTTGTTTTCTATTAGGCCTCGGTGGCGAGCACGCGACCCGTCATCTCGGCAGAAGGCTCAATACCAGCCATGGTGAGCATGGTCGGAGCGATATCGGAAAGACGGCCATCCTCGATACCGGTGAGCTTGGCCTTATCATCAACGATGATGAACGGCACGCGGTTGGTGGTGTGAGCCGTAAACGGATGCTTGGAACCGTCGGAAGCAACGTCAAACATGTGGTCGGCGTTGCCATGGTCGGCGGTAATCAGCGCAAAGCCACCCTTGGCGAGAATCGCCGGGACAACCTTAGACAGGGCATCGTCAACAGCCTCGACGGCCTTAACGGCGGCGTCGAAGACACCGGTGTGACCAACCATGTCGCAGTTCGCGAAGTTCACGATGTAGAAATCAGCGCGATCCTCGTTGATGGCGGCGACAAGCTTCTCAGTAACCTCGGGAGCGCTCATCTCAGGCTGCAGATCGTAGGTAGCGACCTTGGGGGAAGCGACGAGCACGCGCTCCTCGCCCTCCTTGGGCTCCTCGATGCCGCCGTTGAGGAAGAACGTCACATGGGCGTACTTCTCGGTCTCGGCGGTGTGCAGCTGCTTCAGGCCGTTGGCGGCGATAACGTCGGCCAGGACGTTCTCGGGGAACGTCTTGGGGAAAGCGACCTCGACGTCAAACGTCGGATCGTACTCGGTCATCGTCACAAAGTGCGAAAGCTTGATCTGCTCGCGCTCAAAGCCGTCGAACTCCTTGTCCGTGAACACGCGGGTCATCTGACGAGCGCGGTCGGGACGGAAGTTGAAGAAGATGGCCGCGTCGCCCTCGTGGATGCCCTCGTTGTGGGCAGCGAAGGGCTCGACGAACTCGTCGCCGCGCGGGTCCTTCTCGTAGTAGGCCTTGATACCGGCAACGGGGTCGGTATCGGCATCGGAAGCGTTGACCATGACGTCGTAGGCGCGCTGGATGCGCTCCCAACGATTATCGCGGTCCATGGCCCAATAACGGCCCGAGACGGTGGCAACGCGAGCGTCGCAACCGGTCTCCTCGGAGATCTTGGCCAGGAAGGCGCAGAACTCACTCATGTAACCGGCACCGGACTGCGGGTCAACGTCGCGGCCATCCATGAAGGCGTGGACGCGAACGGTCTTGACACCGTGCTCGGCAGCCATCTTGACCAGGGCCTCGACGTGGTTCATGTGAGAATGAACACCGCCAGGGCTCATAAGGCCCATAAGGTGAAGGGTCTTGCCGTCAGCCGTGACGTCGTCCATAGCCTTGACGAAGACCTCGTTCTTGGCGATGGAGCCGTCCTTGATAGCATTGTTGATGCGCGAAAGCTCCTGGAACACGATGCGGCCGGCACCGATGTTGAGGTGACCCACCTCGGAGTTGCCCATCTGGCCATCGGGAAGACCCACGTCCTCGCCCGAAGCGCCGAGCGTGGTGTGGGGGTACTGAGCGTACAGGCTATCAAGGAAGGGCGTCTTAGCAGCGGCGACGGCGTTCTCGCCATCGGCCGGAGCAAGGCCGCAACCATCCATGATGATCAGGAGTGCAGGAAGATGACGCTGTGCCATATGTCCTACTCGCCTGCCTTGACGACCATAGAGGCGAAGTCGGCAGCCTTGAGCGAAGCGCCGCCCACGAGGGCGCCGTCAACGTCGGGCTTAGCGACGAGCTCGGCAATGTTGCCGGGCTTAGCGGAACCACCGTAAAGGACACGGATGCCGTCGGCGAGCTCCTCGCCAAACATCTCCTTGAGGGTCTCACGGATAGCGCCGCAGACCTCCTGAGCGTCCTCGGCGGTAGCGGTCTTGCCGGTGCCGATGGCCCAGATGGGCTCGTAGGCGACGACGACCTGCTTGGGGCAGGTGATCTCAAGACCAGCAAGGCCAGCCTTGACCTGGTTCACGACGTGCTCGACATAGGTGCCAGCCTCGCGGACCTCGAGGGACTCGCCGCAGCAGAAGACAGGAACAAGACCGGCGGCAACGAGAGCCTTGGCCTTCTTGTTCTGATCCTCGTCGGTCTCGTGGAAGTAGTCGCGACGCTCGGAGTGGCCGATGATGCAGTAGGTGCAGCCAGCAGACTTGAGCATGTCGCAAGAGGACTCACCGGTGAAGGCACCCTTGGCCTCCCAGTACACGTTCTGTGCACCGAGGGCGATGGGGGCAGCCTGAATACGGTCATGAACCGTGGTGATGTCGATGGTCGGAGGACAGACGAGCACCTCGACGCCAGCCGGAACCTCGGGCAGAGCCTGAGCCAGCTCGTCGGCGAGCTTGGCGGCCTCGGCGACGTCGTTGTTCATCTTCCAGTTACCAGCGATAAGAAGGGTGCGATTAGGCATCGAGAAGCGCCTCCACTCCGGGCAGGGCCTTACCCTCGACGAGCTCCATGGAAGCGCCACCACCGGTGGAGATCCAGCTCATCTTGTCGGCCAGGTTGAACTTGTTGACAGCTGCGACGGAGTCGCCACCGCCGATGATCGAGGTGCAGTCGGCCTCGGCGACAGCCTCGGCGATAGCCTGGGTGCCGTGAGCGAAGTTGTCGAACTCGAAGACGCCCATGGGGCCGTTCCAGAACACGGTCTTGGCACCCTTGACGGCCTCGGCGTAAAGCTCCTCGGTCTTGGGGCCGATGTCCATGCCCTCACGATCGTCGGGGATAGCGTCGGAAGCGACAACCTCGGGGACAGCGTCCTCGCCAAAGTGATCGGCAACGCGGTTGTCGATGGGGAGCAGGATCTTGACGCCCTTCTCCTCGGCCTTCTTGAGCATCTCGCCGGCGCGCTCGACCCAGTCCTCTTCGTTGAGGGACTGACCGACGGTCAGGCCCTGAGCCAGGAAGAAGGTGTAGGCCATGCCGCCACCGATGATCAGGGTGTCAGCGGAGTCGATGAGGTGATCGAGAACGCCGATCTTGGAGGAAACCTTGGAACCGCCGACGATAGCGACGAAGGGGCGCTCGGGCTCGGCGAAGATGCCGGTCAGCGTGTCGACCTCCTTCTCGAGCAGGAAGCCAGCGACTGCGGGCAGGTAAGCGGCGGGGCCCACGACGGAACCCTGGGCGCGGTGAGCGGTGCCGAAGGCATCGAGAACGAAGACATCACCATAGGAAGCGAGCTTCTTGGCGATCTCGGGATCGTTCTTCTTCTCACGCTTGTCAAAACGGACGTTCTCGAGAACGAGGACCTTGCCCGGCTCGACGGCGGCGACAGCCTCAGCAGCCTTCTCGCCGTAGGTGTCGGCGACAAAGGCAACGTCGAGACCAGAGAGCTCAGCGAGCTTCTTGGCGACGGGCTCGAGGGACAGCTCAGGCTGGAAGCCGGTGCCCTCGGGACGGCCGAGATGGCTCATGAGGATGACGCGAGCGTTGTGCTCGACGAGGTAGTTGATGGTGGGCAGGGCAGCCTTGATACGGGTGGTGTCGCCAACGACGCCATCCTTGATAGGCACGTTAAAGTCAACGCGGACGAGAACGCGCTTGCCGTCGACATCGATGTCGCGGACGGTCTTCTTGGTAAAGGCCATGTTTGCTTCTACCTTTCGTACGTGTCTGCCTCCCATTACGGCAGACGATTTCTTATAAAAAGGGCGCGACCCTAGGGTGTAAGCCCTATAAGGCCGCGCCCTTCTTTAGACGCTCAACGAGCTATTCGCTAAAAGCTAAATTAAGCAACGAACTTCTCGAAGTACTTGATGGTGCGGACCATCTGAGAGGTGTAGGAGTTCTCGTTGTCGTACCAAGAGGTGACCTGAACGAGGGTCTGGCCGTTGCCGAGGTCAGAGCACATGGTCTGAGTGGCGTCGAAGATGGAGCCGTGGGTCTCGCCGATGATGTCGGTGGAGACGATGTCGTCCTCGTTGTAACCGAAGGTCTCGGAGATGGTGGCAGCGTAGGCCTTCATAGCAGCGTTGACCTCGTCGACGGTGACCTTCTTGTCAACGACAGCGTAGAGGTTGGTGATGGAGCCGGTCGGCGTCGGGACGCGCTGAGCGGCACCGATGAGCTTACCGTTGAGCTCGGGGAGAACCAGGCCGATAGCCTTGGCAGCACCGGTGGTGTTGGGGACGATGTTGACGGCGCAGGCGCGGCTACGACGCTTGTTGCCCTTGCGCTGCGGACCGTCGAGCGGCATCTGGTCGCCAGTCCAGGCGTGAATGGTGGTCATGATGCCGGACACGATGGGAGCGAAGTCGTTCAGACCCTTGGCCATCGGGGCGAGGCAGTTGGTGGTGCAGGAAGCAGCGGAGATGATGTTGTCCTCAGCGGTCAGCGTCTCGTGGTTGACGTTGTACACGATGGTGGGCAGATCGCTGCCAGCCGGAGCGGAGATGACGACCTTCTTTGCGCCAGCGTTGATGTGGGCCTGAGCCTTAGCCTTGCTGGTGTAGAAGCCGGTGCACTCGAGAACGACGTCGACGTCGAGGTCGCCCCAAGGCAGGTTGTTGGCGTCGGCCTCCTTGTAGATCTTGATCTCCTTGCCGTCAACGGTGATGGAATCCTCGCCAGCAACGACCTCGTGATCGCGAGCGTAGTTGCCCTGCGTGGAGTCGTACTTCAGCAGGTAAGCGAGCATATCGGGAGAGGTGAGGTCGTTGATAGCGACAATCTCGGAGCCCTCATGACCGAACATCTGACGGAAAGCCAGACGACCGATGCGACCGAAGCCGTTAATAGCAACCTTTACTGCCATTGTGTCTCCTTTCGTAAGGCCCCCGCAAGCTACAGCGCCCGCCGTTGAGGCCCACAAACTAACCACTCGCCTAATATACCTTTTTTTGGACTTGAATTTCACGAGAATAGTCGAAATTGAAAATCAAATTTACGTTAAAACGTTTTAAAGAATAAAATAGCAGCTAAATCCGTGTATAAGTCGATACTTTAAACTACCCGTTTGCTTCAATGAGCTTTTCAAGCCTCAAAACTCGATGGTAGAGGGCCGACTTCGACAAGGGAGGGTCAGCCATCTCCCCTAAATCACGCAGCGACAGATCGGGATAGCGCTCGCGCAGGTCACAAAAGACCGCCAAGGCATCCGGAAGCGCATCGCGAAGGCCGCGCTGCTCGAGCTCATCGATAAGCGCAAGCTGATGTTGGGCAGCACCGGCGCTTCTGGTCTGGTTGGCGAGCTCGGCGTTCACGCGACGGTTCACATCGTTCTTAACCAACTTGACCGCGCGCGCCTCCTCAATCTCGGCAACGCTGCGCTTGGCACCAATCAGCTTTAATAGATGCTCGATTTCCTCGGCGCTCTTAATGTACACGGCATATGACCCCCGCCGTGCATTAACACGAGCATGGACCCCAATCTGCCCCAACAGGTCGCAAAGCCCCTTAGCATATTGCTCGCCCTGCACCGCGATCTCCAAATGAAAATCGCCGCGTGGATCGGCCACGAAGCCACCCGCGATGAGCGCGCCGCGGATGTAGGCAAGCCTGCAGCAGGGACGGGCAACGATGTGTCGGGGAACACCAGCGACGAGCCCTCCCCTGCGGTCTAGAATGCCCAGCAGCACCAGAGCCTTGTCCAGGTCGGGTTGATCGGGCAGGGTAATGAGATAGTTACGGAC
Organism: uncultured Collinsella sp.; assembly: GCA_900543045.1. Classification (GTDB taxonomy): domain Bacteria; phylum Actinomycetota; class Coriobacteriia; order Coriobacteriales; family Coriobacteriaceae; genus Collinsella. Next base: position 24,774 of record UQPT01000010.1, on the reverse strand, counting down.
CTTATGCAAGACCGATTTACGAACGGTGAATTCCGTTTTGAGCTTAAGGATGCGATGTGTCAGCGTGATCATCGTGCGCGCGACGGCTCCCGTCTCAGTCGCAACCGTCAAACGATACCGCCCAGAGCCGGTAAGCGAGAGCGTACCACTCACGCGCGTGAGGGCGGCAAGTGTCGACAAGTCGCAGTATTCACATTCGGGTTCGCAGCGCGCAAGCTCGTCGCGCACCTCAGCGGTAAACGACATGCAGGCCTATGCCTTCGTGTTGGCGCGCGACAGATCGCGGTGGGAGATGCTCACGTGATACTGGGCGCCTTCCAGGTAACGGGCCGTGGCCTCGGCAATGGCGACGCTACGGTGCTGTCCGCCCGTGCAGCCGATGGCAATAGAAAGCTGCGGCTTGCCCTCTGCGATATAACCGGGCATGACCGTATCGAGCAGCTGCGTCCAGGCCTTCCAGAACTCCTGCGTCTTTGGATGGTCCAGAACAAAATCGGAGACTTTCTTATCGAGACCGGTCATGGTGCGCATCTCGGGATCGTAGAACGGATTGGGCAGGAAGCGAACGTCGATCATAATGTCCGCCTCGACGGGCATACCGTGCTTAAAGCCAAACGAGAACACGTGAACGTCCATGAGCTGCTGGTCGGACAACTCGGAGAACGCCATGCGCAATTTGTTGCGCAGCGCAGAGGTACGTAGGCGGCTCGTGTCGATGATCATATCGGCTCGATCGCGCACACCCTGCAGCTGCAGGCGCTCGCGCTGAATCGCATCGGCCGTAGTCTCCCCCGGCTTGGCAATGGGATGACGGCGGCGATTTTCGCTGTAGCGACGAATCAGTACCTCGTCAGAAGCCTCCAGGAACACGATGTCGCAGCTCATCTCGCGCTCTTCGAGCGCGGCGACCGCATCGAGCAGTTCATCGAACAAGCCCTGGCTACGCAAATCGCAGGTGACGGCGAGATGCCTGCCCACGCCCGTATTGATGCCGACGAGCTCGGCAAGCTGGGCGATCAGACGCGGAGGCAGGTTATCGATGCAAAAATAGCCCATGTCCTCGAACACGTGCATGGCCTGCGTGCGGCCCGATCCGGACATTCCGGTGATGATGACGATATCGGGGATGCGCTCCGAGCGCTCCGCCGCATCCATGGCATCTCCCTTTTGCATGTGCTGCCTCCTAAAAACAAGCGCGGGACCCAGCAACCCGGATCCCGCGCGGTCAATTGCCTATATTGAGTATACCGCCCCGAGCGGATACGAGGCCTGTCTTACGCCTCAAGCGCAGCCTTGAACCAACTCGTAATACTCGTGGGGTGCGTGATGGCGGTGCCGACGACAACGGCCCAGGCGCCCGCATCGATCGCGGCGCGAGCCTCCTCGGGCGTGTGAACGCGGCCCTCGCAGATGATGGGAAGACCGGGAAATTCCTCGGTCGCCTGACGCAGGAGCGGCAGATCGGGGCCATCGGCCATGGTGCAGTCGATGGCGGCGACACCATGAGAAAGCGTGGTGGATACAAGGTCGAAGCCCATATCAACCGCACGGCGAATGTCCTCGATGGTGGCACAATCCGCCATCAGGAGCACACCCTCCTCGTGCAGCGGGCGGAAGGTATCCTCGACCGTCTTGCCATCGGGGCGCGGACGATCGGTGGCGTCGATCGCCACGATATCGGCACCGGCAGCAACGCAGGCGCGAGCGTGACGCAGCGTCGGCGTGATGTAAACGCCCTCGTGCCCATCCTTCCACAGGCCGATAACAGGAACCTCACAGCGACCCTTAATGGCGGCAATGTCGGCAAGGCCCTGACAGCGAATGGCGGCGGCGCCGCCAAGCTCGCAAGCGCGAGACATTTGAGCCATGGTCTCGGGCGTACGAAGCGGCTCGCCCATATACGCCTGAACGCTCACGACGAGCTTGCCCTTCAGGGATTGAATCAAAGGATCGACGGTCATAAGGCTGCAACCTTTCTCAGAACAGCCTCCCGAGGCGTGTTGTCTCGGGAGGCTCCTACAGCAGATACGTTTACTTCAACGAGGCAAGAAGATGCTCAGCGGCACCGATGAGCGGAGCATCGCCCTCCAGAGAACCGATGAGGATCGGCGTGTCCTGAAGCGGATCGAGCGCCTGGCTGGCATAGCCCTCGTGCACCGAATCCTTCCACGTCTGCGAACGCCAATCGGGACCTTGGTGAATCACACCGCCCGAAAGCACGATGACCTCAGGGTCCAGGATGTTAGCGAGCGAGCCCAAGCTGGCACCCAGTGCAAAGCCGGCGTCATGGATGACCTCGGTTGCCTTTGCGTCGCCCGCGCGGCACAGGTCGTTCACATCGCGACCGACCGAAGGACGGCTGGGGTCGACGCGGCCAAAGCGCTCATCGTACATACGACCAATGGAAGTGCCCGAAGCGACAGACTCAAGATGGCCGGAACGCCCGCAGGCGCAGGGAATGCCGGCGGCAGCCGAGCACTCGATGTGACCCATATGGCCAGCAGCACCATGGAAGCCCTGCATCACGCGGCCGTTCTCGACATATGCGCCGCCAATGCCCGTACCGATGCCAAGACACAAGACGGAGAACTTGCCCTTGCCGACGCCCCAGTGGGCCTCGCCCAGAGCATGAGCCTGCACGTCGCCTACAACGGCAACGGGAAGACCGAGATCCTCGCGCAGACGCGGCCCCAACTGAACGCCGGACCAGCCGGGCATGATCTCATTGGCATACGCGATGGCGCCCGTCTTGGGATCGACGACGCCGGCGGCACCGATACCGACGCCAAGGACCTCGACATCGGGATTCGCCTCGAGAGCAGCCTTGATGGACGCCTCAATACGCTGGAAGACGGCCTCGCCGCCCTCTTGGGCCTCGGTGGGAACCTCGGCTTCAAAGACCGGATGGGGCACGCTGCCATCAGCCGGGTACTCCATGATGGCAGTCGCAATTTTAGTTCCGCCGATATCGACAGAGCAGACGTACTTGTTCTCCATGTCGCTCTCCTTCGGAGATAAAAACAACTACAGGAAATGCGCCGTCAGGCTAGCCGTCACAGCGCAGTAAAGGTTTTCCAGGTGTCCGAGATCGCCGAGAAACCGTGTGGCCATTGACCTAATGGGTCATGGCCACACGGTTGAACGGCGAGGTCGGGTGCCTGGGAAGCTTTACAGGAGACCGTTGTCCTGAAGGACCTTCCTAATCGCCTCGACGTTCTCGCCGGTCATGGCCTTCACCGGGCGCGGCATGGTCGGGCTGTCGAAGATACCCATGAGGTTCATAGCGGTCTTGAAGGCGCCGACGCCACCGGCATAGCCCTGGACGCCCGAGGTGACGTCCCAGATGTGCGAAATCTCATTGAGGCGATCCTGCTCGGCCTTGACGGTAGCCCAGTCGCCGGCCTGAGCGGCCTTCCACTGGCGCACGTAGCCCTCGGGCTCAACGTTGGCAAGGCCCGGGACAGAGCCGTCGGCGCCACCGAGGTAAGCGCCGTCGACAACGACCTCGTGACCGGTGAGGATGCTCATCGGATGGCCATTCTTCTCGTTCTCCTGAACGAGGTAGCGGAACGAGATGTCATCACCCGAGGAATCCTTGACGCCAGCAAGGACGCCCTCGGCGCCGAGCTTGGCAAGGAGCTTCCAGGGGAGCTTGGTGTGAACGCACACGGGAATGTCATAGGCAAAGATGGGCAGATCGAGCTCCTCGTGCAGAATGCGGAAGTGCTCCTCGACCTCGGTCATGCCCTGCAGGGCATAGAACGGGCAGGTGGCGACGAGGGCATCGGCACCCAGCTCCTGAGCGACCTTACCGTGCTCAATCATGCGCTCGGTCTCGGTATCGATGATGCCGACCAGAACAGGCACGCGGTGATCGACGATGCGCACGGCCTCGGCGATAATCTGGCGACGGCGCTCGTCGGTGGAGAAGACGACCTCGCCCGAGGATCCCAGGAAGAACAGGCCATCGACGCCGGCATCGATCATGCGGTTGATGCTGCGCTCAAAGGAGACAACATCGAGCTGGTGATCTTCGGTATCGGGAACAACGACGGGAGGGATAACGCCGGTGAATTTCTGAGTTGCCACAAGAATCTCCTTAGTTGTCTGGCGGGCGGCCCTATGCCACCCACTCTTGTTGGCAGTGTCCAGGCCGTCTAGGCCAAAGAACACGGGTAGAACGTTTGGTTAAAAAAGTCGATGACTTCGTTTTCGAACGCATTGATGCGCTCATGAGCGTATTTGGCATAGATGATATGCCTCCGGTCACACTCAAGACCGTTGAATACGGCAAACTGGCCCTTGGGATCGCTCACGGCATCCATGAGCGATGTGCCCATGAGCACCGATCCACGCACCCGAGACGACAACGCCTCGAGGCCACCGGGAATTGGATTGGCAACCGCCGTGCAGGCGAGGCCCCGCTCGTCCAGAGCAGAAACCGCCAGCGCGACTCCGCCGCCAAGGCCCTCGCCCCATGCAAAGATGCGGTCGGGGTCCACGCCATCAAGATTGCGCGCCACCTTCGCCATCGCGCAACCCCAACGGACGCGCTTGACAAAAGCAGGAGAGGCAATCCCCTGCTGCAGCTCGCTGGATCCAATCGCCTCATCGTCCAGCGCAAGCACGGCATATCCCATGGCGGCAAACCTCGTCATGTGATGCCATCCACGCACGGGTCGGTCGATGTCGTGAAACATCAGACAGAGCGGCACAAGCTCGGATGCCCGGGCGTGACCTAAGGGCTCAATCAAACGGCCGTGTACGACATACCCGCCGAGTTCAAAGGAAACCTCGGAGTAACGCGCACACGGATTGACGAAATCAATCGCCGTAACAGTCAGGCCGCAAACCTCAAAGTCCGAGGCGGCTGTCTCTAATTTGGAAACATCCGCAGAAGCATCGCCGCGCCAACCCCGGAAATCAGAGAGCCTTGACGAAACCGTTCCAGGCATCCCCGCGAGCCTGGGGACAATCAGCTCGTCGACATTGCTCTCGCACTTAGACATGAGCCTCCCCTCCCTCGCAGAAAAACGGAATGATCATGTCGTCAAAGTCCTGAATCTCCTCGTGGCCAAAGCCCTCAAAGAACTCGTGCCGCTTCTCACAGGCCAGGTTGTTGTAGACCGCAAACTGCGTCGCTGGCGGACAGACGGTATCGGCTGTGCCGGTGCCAAACAGCACGGGGCATTTGACCATAGGGGCAAAGTTCTTGGAATCGAAGTACGCCAGCTTGGCATAGGCTTCGTCGATACGAGTCGAGTCCTCGTCAAACCAGCGAGACCAATAGCGCAGGCCCTCGTAGGCAATGTCGTCGGCATCCAAATCCCAGACCAGGCGGAAATCCGACAGGAAGGGATAGAGGATGGCGGCGCGATTGATAAGCTCGCTGTTAAGTGCACAGGTCGCAATGCCCAAACCGCCGCCCTGCGACGCGCCGTTCACAAACACACGGGCAAGATCGATGCCCTCGAGCTCGCGAACGATGCGGCACAGGATGCGAATATCTTGGTGCAAGCGGACATAGTAGAGGTTGGCCGGATCGCCGTCGATACCGGCGACGATATGGCCCGCGACCGTTGTGCCCTCAAATCCACCAATGTCCTCGGAGGGACCTCCTTGGCCGGGGCAGTCGAGGGCGATGAGTGCCATGCCCATGCCCGCAAACGACGCCTGCTCAAACCAGCTGCGGCTTGCACCCGGATACCCATGGAACTGAAGTACCAATGGCACGGGCTCGTCCGAGACGGGTTTAAGGTACTTGGCATGCAGGCGAGCGCCACACATGCCGGTATACCAGAGGTCGAAAAGCTGGCAGGTCACGGCATCGGTGACCGATGCCGTCTCGATCGCATAGTCAAGCCCGACGGCGTCGGCCTCGGCCATGCGGTCCTTCCAAAAGAGATCGAAATCTGATGGACGGGGCATGGCGCCCCGATACCCACCAAATTGCTGTTGTAGCTCCTGAGCACTTGGCATGGCTCGTGAACCCAACCTTTCGAAATCGCAACGGAGGTGCGCCCGGCAAGGGAACCGGGCGCACGGGAGGGAAAGCGAGGCTACTCGCCGAGCTTGGGATGCAGCAGCGACGGCGCAGCACCGAGCAGCATCTTGGTGTAGGGGTCCTGAGGGTGCTGGAAGACCTGCTTGGCCTCGCCCTGCTCGACGATCTTGCCGCCATTCATAACGATGATGTCGTCAGAGATATAGCGGACCGTCTGGATGTCATGGCTGATGAACACCATGGCCAGGCCGAGCTCCTTCTTAAGGTCGGTCAGCAGGTTCAGAATCTGCGCACGGACCGAAACGTCCAGAGCCGAGGTGGGCTCGTCGGCGATGATGGCATCGGGGTTCAACGACAGGGCACGGGCAATTGCGACGCGCTGGCGCTGGCCGCCCGAAAGCTGGCCGGGAAGAACCTCGGCGGCGGAGCTGGGCAGACCGGTGAGCTCCAGGAGCTCCTTGACGCGCTTCTCCTGCTCGGCCTCGGTACCCAGGTTGTGGACGCGCATGGGGTCGAGCAGCTGCTCGCGAACGACCATGCGGGGATTGAGCGCCGTAGCCGGATTCTGGAACACGACCGAGATGACACGGCCCATGTGGCGACGGTCCTCGGCGGTACGCTTGGTTACGTCCTTGCCCTTAAAGTAGACCTTGCCGCTCGTGGGGGCCTGCAGGCGGCACATGACGTTGGCGGTGGTGGACTTACCGCAACCGGACTCGCCGACGATGCCGATCGTCTGACCGGGCATGAGCCTAATCGTTACACCCTGGACGGCGTGAACCAGGTTGGGGTGCAGAATCGAGCCGGTACGGGTCCTAAAGGTGACGTGGACGTCATCAAGGAAGATGATCGGCTCGACGCCGTTGACTGCGGTCTCGCTCATCTACATCACCTCCGCGTGAGGGGTCAAACCATTTGCCTTGAGCACCTCGTCGGGGAGCTCGGAATAGAAGTGCTCGGTGCCGGGCACACGCTTGAAGACCGGACGGGTGTCCAGGCCAATGCGCGGATGGCTCGAGCGGGGCGCGAAGCGATCGCCCTTGGGGAAATCGCGCGGGCTCGGAACGGCGCCGGGCACCTGGTGCAGACGGCCCGAACCGCTCTCGATGGACAGAACGGAGCCCAGAAGACCGCGGGTGTACTCGTGGATCGGGTTAGTGAGCAGCTCCTTGGTGGGCGCCTGCTCGATAACCTGACCGGCGTACATAACCGTGATGTTATGGGCGACCTCGGCGACCAGCGCCAAGTCATGCGAGACGAAGATCATGGCAAAGCCGAGCTTGGCCTGAAGGTCGTTGAGCAGCTTGATGACCTGCTTCTGGACGGTAACGTCCAGAGCGGTCGTGGGCTCGTCGCAGATGACCAGCTTGGGGTCGCGGGTAAGGGCCATAGCGATCAGGACACGCTGACGCTGGCCACCGGAAAGCTCATGCGGGTAGCTCTCGAGCGTACGCTTGGGGTCGAGGCCCACGAGCTCCAGGAGTTCCTCGGCGCTGCGGGTGCCGCCGCGCTTGGTGAGCTGCTTCATCTGCGCAGAGATGAGCATGGAGGGGTTGAGCGAGGACAGGGCGTCCTGATAGACCATAGCGATATCGGTACCGCGCAGGCCGAACCACTCCTTCTTGCTCATCTTGAGCAGGTCGCGGCCCTCCCAAAGGACCTCGCCGGAAAGGTGCTCGTCATCGTCGGTCAGGCCCATGATGGCCAGCGTGGTGATGGACTTACCGCAACCGGACTCGCCCACCAGGCCCATGGTCTGACCAGGACGGACGTCAAAGTTGACATGGTCGACGACGTTGATATCGCCGTGATGCTCAAACTGAATGCAGAAGTCACGGACCGAGAGAATCGGTTCGACAGACTCGTCGGGCACATGGCGATCGTCACGCTTGAGCTCGACATCGCGCAGGGCGCCAAGGCGAGCGGAGAGGGACTGGGCCTGCTCCTTGTAGGCGCGAACGGGGTCGGAGACCAGCAGGTCGGCCTCGCGACGCTTGGAGGAATCGGTCGGATCCAGGGCGGCGGAGGGAGCAGCGGCCATGGCGTCGGTAATGCCCTCGGAGAGGATGTTGAGCGCCAGGCAGGTGATCATGATGGCCAGGCCCGGGAACAGCGCCTGCCACCAACGGCCGGCGAGCACGCCGCCGCGGGCGTCGGCGAGGATGTTGCCCCAGGTAGCGGTGGGCTCCTGGATACCAGCGCCGATGAAGGTCAGCGAGGCCTCGAAGATGATGGCGTCGGCGACCAGGGTAACGGTGAAGACCATGATCGGGGCGATGCAGTTACGCAGAACATGCTTGATCAAAATCCACGGAGCCTTGGCGCCGGAAACGATGACCGCGCGGACATAGTCCTCGCCGTACTCGGACACGATGTTGGCGCGCACGATACGGGCAATCTGCGGAGTGTACATAAAGCCGATGGCGAAGATGATCGACGGCACGGAGTTGCCCAGGATGGAGACGAAGACGGCCGCGAGGGCGATGCCCGGGATGGACATGATGATGTCCAGGATACGCATGATCGTCTCGGAAACGGCCTTGCGCGAAACCGCCGCAAGGGCGCCCACGACCGAGCCGCAGACCAGAGCCATGGCAGTGGCGCCAAAGCCGATAATCAGCGAGTAACGACCACCGTAGAGCATGCGCGACAGAATGTCGCGACCCTTATCGTCGGTACCGAAGATAAATCCGTTGCCGGGAGCCTGGCGAGCCGTAAAAATCTCGACCGGGCTATAGGGGGCAAGAAGGGGCGCCAGAATCGCAGTCAGGGCGACCAGCACCAACACGACGGCGGCAATCTTAGAAGACAGCGTCATCTTCTTCCAGCCACCGAGCTTGAGCCCCTTGGAGGCAGCCTTCTCGAGCTGCTCGGTTTGCTTCTCTCGAATCTTTACCATAATCTACACCGTCCTGATGCGCGGGTTGATGAGCAAGTAGAGCATGTCAACCACGATGTTGATGATGATGAAGGCAAGAGCAACGACGATAACGACGCCCTGAACCAGGTTCGCCTCGTTGCCCTGAACGCCCTGCAGAATCGCGGTGCCCATGCCGGGGAGGTTGAAGATAACCTCGATGACGACGGCGCCGCCCATGAGGTAACCGATCTTAAGACCGAGGGTGGTGACCGGGGTGATCAGCGCATTGCGAAGAACGTTGATGCCGACGACGACCTTCTCGGGAACGCCGGCGCCGCGAGCCATACGGACATAATCCTTATCGAGCTCCTCGACCATGGCGGTACGCACGATACGAGTCATCTGGCCCGTCAGCGGAAATGCCAAGGCGATAGCGGGCATGATCATACGTCCCAGATAGCCAGCCGGATTCGTGGTGAAGTGAGGCAGAGCACCCGATGCCGGAAGCACCTTAAGGTAGGAAGAGAACAGCAGGATCAACAGAACGGCAAGCCAGAACGACGGGGTTGCCAAGCCGGCGATGGAAAAGACACGGATCACTTGGTCCGGCCATTTGTCGCGATACAGTGCCGCGATGACGCCGAGTAAAAACGAAACGACCGCACCGATGGCAAGGCCGATGAAGGTCAGCTGCATCGTGACGGGCAGGGCCGTGGAGATGCGCTTGGCAACGGAGTTGCGAGCAGCACCATAGGTGCCCATGTCGCCATGGATCAAATCGCCCATATAGCGCACGTAGCGCACGGGCCAGGGGTCGTCCAGACCATACTTCTCATGGTACTCGGCAACCGCCTCGGGCGAGGCACCGTCACCCAACGCCGTGTAGGCGGGGTCGGTCTTGGAGAACGACATAAGGAAGAACACCAGGACGGTGACGCCCAATGCCATGATCGGCAGCGCCACAAGACGCCTTCCAATCAAACGTAGCAAGTTGTTCACGTTCTCTCCCCTTTCTTTTGTCGGTAGGACCAACTGGTATATGAGTACGGATACTCATTACAAGACCCGAGCGACATCGTTGCCGCCCGGGTCTTTGTTTCAACTATGAGGATACGGTCCCAACGACCGACATCCTGCATACAGACTCAAGCGAGTCTTACGCCTTGACGGTCGCAACGCCCCTGAAGGACATGCTCGTCGTACCGATGCCCTTGAAGCCATCGAGGGCCTCGCCGTTGGGCGCAGTGGACGGATCGTCCCAGGAAGCGGAGACGGTCTTGACGTGGACAACGGGATACAGAACGGCGTTGTCGGCAATGATGTCGAAGCACTCGTTCCACTTCTTCTGCTGCTCATCGCCCTCAGCGGCAAGAGCCTCGTCCATGAGACCGTGGAGCTTCTGCCACTCAGCGGACTCCTTCCACGGGCAACGGGTCTGCATCCAGACGTTGTCGCCGTACCACCAGTTGAGCAGCAGGTCGGGGTCGGCGCCGAAGCAGGAAGGATCGCCAGGGGCAAGGAGGATATCGTAGGCCTCGCCGCCGTCGATGGCAGCGTAGGTGGCCGGCGAGGTATCGGTCTGGATGGTCACATCGAAGCCGAGAGCGTCGAGGTCATTCTTGACCTGGGCGGCCATGCCCTTAATCTGCTCGTTGTCGGTGGTGCGCAGGGTGATGGCACCCGGAGTGATGCCAGACTCCTCGATGAGCTTCTTAGCCTTCTTGGCGTCGGTCTTGTACACCGTGGAAGCCTCATGATAGTTGGTGAAGCTCTTGGGCAGGTAGCAGCTGGCAGCGGTGGCAAGGCCGGCGAAGGTGTTGCTGACCATCTTCTCGGTGTCGAGCGCATACATGACAGCCTGACGGACCTTGACGTTGTTCCAAGGCTCCTTGGCGACGTTGAACATGATGAAGCGGGTGCCGAAACCCTGAACGTTATCGATCTTGCAGCCGGCGCTCTCGAGCTGGTCGACGGCGTCAGCGGTAACGAGCTCCATAACGAGCGTGGAGCCCTCCTGCTGAGCGGTAACGCGAGCGGTGGGGTCGGTCAGGATGCTGTACTGGATCTTCTTATCCTCGGCAGCATGCTCACCGTTGTACTCGGGGTTGGGAACCAGGGTGATCTCGGTATCGGAGATAGAGTCGTACATCCAGGGGCCGGAGCCGATCGGCTGCTTGGCGCGATCCTCCTCGGTCTGGGTGGCCGGGGTAACGCGGACGATGGCCAGACGATCCTTGAGCAGGGAGAAGTTGGGGACCTTGGTCTTGACCGTCACGGTGCTGGCGTCCTTGGCCTCGATGGACTCGAAGGGCTGGAAGAACGGAGCATAGGTAGCGGAAGCGGCGCAAGCGGTGTAGGAGGCAACGACATCGTCAGCGGTGACCTCGGTGCCATCGGAAAACTTGGCGCCCTTGCGGATGGTGACCTCGAAAGTGGTGTCGTCCACAGACTTGGGATCGTCGGTGGCGAGCTCGTTGAAGGTACTGTAGTCGTGGTAATCGATGCCGTAGAGGCCCTCGACGACGTGCCAGTTAGCACCCAGGCCCACAGCGGAGCCGGTGCTGGCGGGATCGAAGCTGGACGGAGCGTAAGCGGAACCAGCGGTGATCACGCCGCCGCCACGGTTGGCGGAATCGGTGGAACCGGAAGCGGAACCCTCGTCGCTAGAGCTGCCACCGCAGCCGGTGAGACCAAGCCCTGCGACAGCAGCGACGCTGCCGGTGAGGCCGAGGAACGAACGCCTGGACATACCCTTGTTGATGATGGCCATGTCTTCTCCTATCAATAGAGAATCTTACCCGGGAGCGCCTAGACGTGCCCCCGCGCAACTTGCGGACGATATATACCTTACCTACCGACGAACCCAACTGAGGTGCCGCGCTCGGCGACCGATACATACATACGCTTGAACGGTATTTGCTACCGTTCACCGAATTCATTGACAAACGATTCGCCAGACAGTATGTATCGACGAGGTGAGATATCAGTCTTCGTCAACCCGCAGGATAGCAGGGTTGTTCACCATGGCTAGTCAAACGTTTTAGCGTTAATTAAACCCGAAATCGGCTGGTAATCGCCGTGAAATACATGATTGAAAATCACGCAATCATGTATATCAGTTGTTTAGAGGCGTGTTTAGTTTTCGGATTGCTTTGCCGCCGCCTCGGCGCGCTCGGCATTCCATGCAACGAGCGCCTCGTGAACCGCTTTGGCGACATCGGCAGGAATGCCTCGAACTTCCGCGATCTCTTGCTCGCTCGCCGCGCGCAAACGCTTCATCGAGCCAAAATGGCGCATAAGGGCACGTTTTCTGGTGGGTCCCACGCCTGGAACGTCATCGAGTACCGAAACCGTCATGGCTTTATCGCGCAATTCGCGATGGAACGTGATGGCAAAACGGTGCGATTCATCGCGCACCTGTTTAATTAGATAGAGCGACGCGGACCCGGTCGGCAGCACGACGGGAGTCTCGTCCCAAGGCACGAAAACCTCCTCATCGGCCTTTGCCAAGCCACAAACTGGTATATCGAGCCCAAGAGCCTCAAGTTGCTTGATCGCAGCGGTCAATTGCGGCTTACCGCCATCGACAACGAGCAAATCGGGGCGCGAGCCAAAGCGCTCGTCGGCCATGCGCTCGGGAGCATAACGTCGTCCCAAAACCTCGGACATCGACACGAAGTCGTTTGCCTCGTCCAATTCGGCCTGAATTTTAAAACGACGATACTGACTCTTGTCGGCGCGCCCGTTGGTAAACACCACCATCGAGGCGACCGTAAAGGTGCCATGCAGTGTAGAGATATCGAAGCACTCGATACGCAACGGCGGCGATGGCAGCGCCAACGCACTTTCGAGCTCAAGGAGCGCTTGATTGGTGCGGTCGTCAGCGTACCCCGTTCGCATCATGTAGCGCATGAGGGCATGGCGCGCATTTTTGGATGCCATATCGAGCAGACGGTGCTTTTCGCCACGCTGCGGCCTATGGAGATGGCAGGAACGCTCACGCTTGCCCGCAAGCCACTCCCCCAGCGCTTCCGCATCCTCAAGCTCGACGGAAAGGTTGACCTCAGCTGGAATATCAGCCGTCTCGTCGTAATAGCGCTTAAGAAAGCCCGACTGGAGCTCTTCCTCGTCAACATCAAGACCCTTGTCGAGAATGAACTCGCAGGTGCGAACTGTTCGGCCCTCGCGAACGACGAAGACGCAAGCGGCGGAGATGGTCTCCTCGCGATAGAAACCGATGACATCTATATCGACACTGGAGGGAAAAACGACTTGCTGACGATCGTCCAGACCCCTGATGACCTCCAAACGACGTTTGACGCGTGCCGCGCGCTCAAAATCGAGCGCCTCGGCGGCCTCCGTCATCTCGGATGTCAGCTCGTCGACGACGTCCTTGCGATGGCCCGACAAAAAACGTTCGACACGCTTGACGTTCTTGGCATAGTCTGCCGGGGAAATCGCGCCGACACACGCACCCGGGCCACGCCCGACATGGTAGTCAAAGCAGGGGCGCCCGTTTTGCGCGCAAATCATATTGACGATGTCTTCCTCGCCCTTGTGGGACTCGACGATACGGCGACAACGACGCCACTCCGCACAGGATGCGGAGCAGATGGGGATAACCTTGCGCAGCGTATCTATCGTCTCACGTGCCGCGCGGCTATCGGTATAAGGTCCAAAATAGCGCGTTCCCGGCTTATGACGCTCACGCGTGTATTTGATAGCGGGATACAGGTCGCCCTTTGTAATGGCGATAAAGGGGTAGCTCTTGTCATCCTTGAGGTCGACGTTAAAGTACGGATGGTACTGACCAATCAAATTGCGCTCGAGCACCAACGCCTCGTGCTCGGTCTCCACCACGATATAGTCAAAGCTCGCCACCAGCTGCATCATTAGCGGGATCTTCTGGCGCTCGTCCTGCAGCGTCACGTACTGACGCATACGGGCGCGCAGGTTTTTCGCCTTGCCCACGTAGATGACATCGCCCTTGGCGTCTTTCCAAAGGTAGCAGCCGGGCTGCGTGGGAACGCGCGAAACCTGCTCGGCAAGCGTTGGAATGTTGTCGTGACCGGCCACGCGCACCTACTTGCGACGAATCAGCGCCGAGACCTCGGGCATCTTAAGGACGACGGCAAGGCCAAAGGTAACAGCAAGCGAGACGACACCCGCAACGCAAACGTAGCCAAGAGTAATCAGAATCGAGCCGCCAAGTGCCCCGACAAAGTGCTCAAGCGCCCACATGACGCCGGCGCCTGCGGCAGCACCCAGGCCACCGAGCAAAAGGCCAAAGAAACCGCCATGCAGGATAGATTTAACCTGAAGACCACGCAGACGACGACGCAGCCACCACAGCGAGCAACCGACCAAGATCACGTAGTCGACGACATACGAAAGCGCGATTGCCGGCATACCGAAGCCCAGCACAACGCCAAACAGCAGAACCGAGCCGGCCTGGCCGATGGCGGAATACAGACAATAGCGGCTATAGGGCTTCATGTCGAGCAAGGCAGAGAAGCTCTTCTGCATCAGCACGACCACGCCGTAGAGCGGCAGGGAAAGTGCCAGGTAGATAAGGAACTCCGACACCAGCGCCACACCGGACTCATCGAACTTGCCAGCGCAGTAGATCATGTTGAGCGGACGCGCGAAGACAATCAGGTACAGCGCGAATGGAATCAGGAAGAACAGCATCTGGGCGACGCCACGCGAAATGCCCGTGCGGACGCTGTCGTAATCCTTCTCCTGTGCGTCGTGAGAGAGCTCGGTATAGAGCGCCGTCGAAAGCGAGGCGGCAATCAGCGCGTAGGGCAGCGTGTACCACAGGCGCGCATAGGCGATGACGGAAGGACCAGTCTCGGGCTGGACCACCAGCGCAGCAGCGTTGGTGATAGAAGTCGAGACAAACATGCACACCGTGGCGAGCAGCGTCGGGATACCGAGCGCAATCGTCTGGCGCAGTGCGGGGTCCTTAAAGTCGATATGGATATGGGGATGCACGCCGTGCTTGCCAAGCGCGGGAATCTGACATGCCATCTGAACAAAGACACCGAGGGTCGTACCGGCCGCAATCAAGATGATGCCGGCACGTTCGCCAAACTGTGCGGACACGGGCGCAAAGCCCATAAAGCTCGCAATGACGATCACATTGTTGAGGACCGGGGCAAACGTCGACCAGAAGTAGTCGCGGTGTGCGTTGAGGACGCCCGAAAACACCGAGCCCAAACCATAAAACAGAATCTGGATGGCAAAGAAACGGAACATGAACGCAGCGGTATCCATGCTGCCGCCGTCACCCGAAAGGAACGATTGCGTCCAGATAAAGCCCGGGGCGAACACGGTCCCCAGCAACGAAATGCCACCCAGCACCAATAGCAGAATACCGAGCAGGTTGCCCACGTACTCGTTCGAGGCCTCGCGACCCTGCTCACGCCTCACGCCCATGTACACGGGCAAAAACGCCGTCACGAGCATGCCGCCCATCACGAGTTCGTAGAGCATATTGGGCAGGTTGTTGGCGACCTGATAGGAAGACGAGAGCAGCGACATGCCGATAGCGGCCGCCATTGCCCACGTGCGGATAAAACCGGTGACGCGAGACACGATGGTCAGGATGGTCATAAGCCCGGCGGAACGACCAACCGTGGAGTAGTCCGACGAGCCCATGTCGTCAGTGTCATCTCGCGACGAAGAAGCTTCGGATGAGGGTGTCTGAGGCGCAGATTCTTCTGCAAAATGAGCTCCGCGCTTCAATTCTTCCTGCGGCATCGCTCAGTCCTCTCTCGTAATCGCGGCAACCGTCGCCCCGCAAAATGCAATTAAATCATCGGGTGCAAGCTCGAGCTGATAACCACGCTTGCCTCCCGAAATAAAAATGGTATCCCAAAGGACACATGTTTCATCAATGAGCGTCCGGTAGCGCTTTTTCATACCGACCGGACTGCAGCCGCCGCGAACGTAGCCAGTCGCCGCAAGCAAATCCTTCACATGCATCATGGCCAAGGACTTCTCCCCCGCGGCACGCGCGGCGGACTTTAGATCGAGCTCGTCGGCAACAGGGATGCAGCACACAACATGGTCGTTGGACGGCGTCACGCAGACCAAGGTCTTAAATCCTTGACCGGGCTCCTCGCCAAGCTGCTCCGAAATCGCGACCCCCAGGCCCGCCGACTCATCACCATCGTCTTCGTACGTATGTAGAACATAGGAAATGCCGGCGCTTTCCAGCTCGCGCATCGCATTGGTTTTTGGCGTCTTTACAGCCTTTGCCATGACATATCCTTTCCCTCGCATTCGGACGCAAGGATTAAGTATATGTCCAATTCGGCTGCATACGTCACTTCGACACAGCAAGCGCCATCGAATCACAAGGAGTCGATGGCGCCCATAAACTGAATCGCCTATTTATTGAGCATCAAGTTGAGCCTGACGCTCCCGGTCACGCCTGAGCAACGGCGCTAAAAACTTGCCCGTATAACTCTGCGGACAGTCCGCAACCTGCTCCGGTGTGCCCGAAACCACGACGGTTCCGCCGCCGTTACCGCCCTCGGGGCCCATATCGATCAGGCGGTCGGCAACCTTGATGACATCAAGGTTGTGTTCAATCACCAGCACCGTGTTGCCCGCATCGACCAAGCGCTGCAGCACATCGAGCAGCTGGCGGACGTCCTCAAAATGAAGGCCGGTCGTCGGCTCATCCAAAATATAGAACGTCTTGCCCGTCTGGCGTCGATGAAGCTCCTTGGCGAGCTTCACACGCTGCGCCTCGCCGCCCGAGAGCGTCGTGGCGGGCTGGCCCAGGCTCACGTAGCCCAAGCCTACATCGTACAGCGTCTGGAGCTTGCGCTTAATCTGCGGGATATTCCCAAAGAAGGCCAGTGCCTCGGTGACGCTCATGTCGAGCACGTCCGAGATGGTCTTACCACGGTAGGTGACCTCAAGCGTCTCGCGGTTATAGCGTTTGCCGCCGCAGACCTCACAGGGGACATAGATATCGGGAAGGAAGTGCATCTCGATCTTGATCTGTCCGTCGCCCTTGCATGCTTCGCAGCGACCGCCGCTCACGTTAAAGGAGAAACGTCCCGGCGAGTAGCCACGCGCCTTCGACTCCGGCGTACTCGCAAACAGCGCGCGAAGATCATCCCACAGGCCAATGTACGTAGCAGGGTTGGAACGCGGCGTGCGACCAATCGGCGACTGGTCGATATCGATCACCTTATCGATACACTCGATGCCCTCGATTTTCTTATACGGACCCACAGGGCGCGTCGAACGGTGAATGGCATTCGTAAGGGCAGGTGCGATGGTGTCGGTAACCAGGGAGCTCTTACCCGATCCCGACACGCCGGTAACGACCGTAAGCGTACCAAACTCGATCTTGGCGGTAACGTTTTTGAGGTTGTTGGCGCGGGCGCCCGTGATCTTAAGGCAGCCGCGACCGGGCTTGCGGCGTTCATCGGGA
This sequence comes from uncultured Collinsella sp., assembly GCA_900543045.1. Taxonomy (GTDB): domain Bacteria; phylum Actinomycetota; class Coriobacteriia; order Coriobacteriales; family Coriobacteriaceae; genus Collinsella. The sequence goes on along the minus strand of UQPT01000010.1, from coordinate 7,452 downwards.
ACCCGAATCATTCGCTTGCCGGTCAGGTAGGCACCCGTCATCGAATCGGGGCACGCCATGATATCGGCAGGCGTTCCCGCGGCGACCACGTGTCCGCCGTTCACGCCCGCACCGGGGCCCATGTCGATCACATAGTCGGCAGCACGAATCGTATCCTCATCATGCTCGACGACGATGACGGTATTGCCGATATCGCGTAGGCGCTCAAGCGTCTTGATCAGGCGCTCGTTATCGCGCTGATGGAGGCCGATCGACGGCTCGTCCAAAATGTACAGCACACCCATGAGGCCGGCGCCGATCTGCGTTGCCAGGCGAATGCGCTGGGCCTCGCCTCCGGAAAGCGTCGCCGAGGCACGGTCGAGGGTCAGATAGTCGAGTCCGACATCGACCAGAAAGCGCAGGCGCTCCAGGATTTCCTTAACGATGCGCCCGCCGATAAATTGTTGGCGCTCGGTAAGCTCCAAGCCCTCAAAAAACTCGAGCGACTCGCGGCACGATAGGCAACAGACCTCGTAAATGGACTTACCGCCTACGGTAACAGCGAGCATCTCGGGGCGCAAACGAGCGCCGTGGCAGCTCGAGCACGGCTCCTCGCGGATGTACTTCTCCAAGCGCGCCTTGGTATTCTCATTCGTCGTCTCGGTATAGCGCTCGTACAGGATATTGCGCACGCCCGAGAACTTGGTGTCCCACTGGCTGCGGCGCCCATCGAGCTTTTGATAGTCGACCGAAATCTTCTGGTCGCCCATGCCGTCTAAAAACGCGCGACGCACCCGCGGAGGCAGATCCTTCCACGGCGTATCGACGCTCACCTTAAAGTGTTTGCAGACCGCAGCGAAAATCTGCGGATAGTAGTTAGAGTTGCCAAACAGGCTGCCAAAGACCCCGTCGGCGATCGACTTCGAGGGGTCTTCGATTAGGGCCTCGGCATCGACCGTCTTCTTAAAGCCCAGGCCATCGCACTCTGGGCACGCGCCATAGGGCGCGTTGAACGAGAAATCACGCGGCTGCAGGTCATCGATGGAGTGCCCATGCTCCGGGCACGCTAACGCCAGCGAATACTCCAGCAACTCGCCTTCGGTCCCCTCGGGAGCGTCGCGGTCGGGCAGCAAGTATACGTTCACATTGCCGTGCGCCAGCGCGGTCGCCTGCTCAACAGACTCGGCGATACGGCCCAGCGAGTTCTCACGGATCACGATGCGGTCGACCACGACCTCGATATCGTGCTTGAACTTCTTGTCCAGATCGATCGGATCGTCGAGCGAGCGCACTTCACCGTCGACACGCACGCGGCTAAAGCCCTCGGCGCGAAGATCCTCAAACAGTTTGGTGTACTCGCCTTTTCGCCCGCGCACCACCGGTGCCAGCACAAACGCGCGGCGGCCCTCCCCCGCCGTCAAGACCTTGTCGGCAACCTGGTCGGTCGTCTGGCGCTCAATGACACGGCCGCATTCGGGACAGTGCGGGGTGCCCACACGGGCGAACAGCAGGCGCAGATAGTCATAAATCTCGGTTACGGTGCCAACCGTCGAGCGAGGGTTTTTAGACGTCGTCTTTTGGTCGATCGACACCGCCGGCGAAAGGCCGTCGATTGAATCCAAGTCGGGTTTGTCCATCTGTCCCAAGAACTGGCGCGCATAGCTCGAAAGACTCTCGACGTATCGACGCTGGCCCTCGGCATAGATAGTGTCAAATGCCAGCGAACTCTTGCCCGAGCCAGAAAGACCGGTAATGACCACGAGTTGGTCACGCGGAATGGAAACATCGATATCACGGAGGTTGTGCTCACGGGCGCCGCGAATAACGATAGAAGAATCAGACATGGAAGCTCCTTGCCTCCTATTGCATCGAATCATACTGCCGATGAGTTTAGCGCACTCGACGCGCACAGATGTTCGTAATACAAGATTCGCAGACCTTTAGCTTTGCGTATCGGGCGCTTTGTTTCTCGAAATGCCGTGGAAAGGTTACAGTAATCTAATACTGAACTTAATTTGCTGTAACAGAGGAACGTCCATGACCGAAGATATCCCCCTTGAAATCACTTCGAGCGACATGGCCAATCTGCCCATATTCATCGCCGTCCTTATCGTGGCCGCCGTCGTCGTGCGCGTGTTTTTTTCAATCAAACGCAACGAAAAGCCACCCATTGCCCGCGTCTTTTGGTGCGCGACGCTCCTCATCCCGCTCGGCGTGGCAGCTGCATGGGTTACGAATCAATTGCTCGTAAATGAGGGCAGCTCTCTATGGGTCCTTTCTTATTCGGCGCTCGGTGCTGCCGCCGTCATGCTTCTTGTCGAGCCCTTGGTTTCGGGACTTATCGACCAAACCGACCTTGCGACGGGAACGGTTGCCTGTATTTGCCGTGACATCCTTGTCATCGCCGCTGTTTCAGCGCTCTCGTTCGTTTCACTCGAAATTGCCTGCAACGAAACGTTCTATCGCATTCCCGCCAACTCATTCGGGTTTTCCGTCGGGCTGCTCGCGACGGTTCTGCTCTCCCTTTATTTGCTGGGACAGCGTCATGGAGGCGTCATGGCCCTCGTGCCCGTCGTCTGCTGCATCCTTGGCATTGCCGAGCACTTCGTCATAACGTTTAAAGGCGAAGCCATCCTGCCAAGCGATATCTTGGCCCTTGGCACCGCAATGGAAGTGAGCGAGGGATACGAGTTTACCTTTACCGCCGGAATCGTAACCTCTCTCGCCCTGCTGGAGATTTCCCTGGGGCTTCTTTCGCTCATCCGACCGCGAAAGCTCCGTACGCCCACCCATGTCTTCCCCGCTATCGCCGCTAACCTCTGTGCTTTTCTGCTAGTGACCGTTGTGGGGCTCTCAGGCTTTTCCAACATCGACTTGGAGCAGGCGCTGGATTTTGGATTTGACCGTTGGCAGCCCATCACCACGTATGCGTCTCAGGGTTTTATCACTTCGTTCACCGAAATGGTCAACGAGTTGCCCATTGAGAAGCCCAAAGACTATACGCCCGATGAGGCGCAGAGCATCGAGCAGGAGCTCGCCGCCGTCTACGACAGCACATATGGCTCGAGCGAACAGCGCGCGGCGGCCGTTGCCCAGTTCAATGAAATCAAGCCGACGATTGTTGCCGTCATGAACGAGAGTTTTAGCGACCTTTCGTGCTTTGAGCAGCTCCAGACGGACGGGTACACCGGCCCCGCATTCTACAACTCGCTTCCCGACACACTTGTTCGCGGCACCATGCTCGCTTCGGTCGCCGGTGGCGGAACGGCGAACTCCGAATTCGAATTTTTGACCGGAGCGACAACGGCCTTTGTCGGATTAGGCAAAATCCCCTATCAGCTGTATCAGATGAATGGCGTCAACAGCCTGGCAAAGGACCTTAAAGAGCTTGGGTATACCGCTACCGCTATGCACCCGCAAAACCCCGTCAACTACCATCGAGATAAAATCTATCAGCAGCTGGGCTTTGGAGACTTTCTTTCAATCGGCGATTTCGAAGGTGCGCCCTATTACCATGCCGGCGTATGCGACTACGCCACCTACGACAAGATACTCGACCTGCTTAGAACTAACGAAGCCCCGCAGTTCATCTTTGACGTCACGATGCAAAATCACGGCGGCTACGACTATGGCACCGTTCCCGCCGAAGAGCTGACAAACTATTGGGTCGAGGGAGCCAGTGAGGGTGCCAACAGCGCGCTCAACACCTATCTCACCTGCATCAACGCATCCGACCGGGACCTCGAGTACTTTATCAACGAGCTCCGCAATATCGGCAGACCGGTTGTTCTTGTCTTTTTTGGCGACCATCAGCCGAGCGCCGCAACGACTCTCAACGACGAGCTGTACCCTCAGGAAGATACGGCAAGCCACGCTTTCCGTATCTATCAGTCGACATATCTCGTCTGGGCTAACTATGAGATCGCCGGCAATACCGAGCTCAACGTCTACGACACCGTCGGGGCAAACGAGATTGCAGCCATTACCCTTAATAAGATCGGCGCCCCGCTCACCAATTACCAAAAGGCCCTGCTTGCGACAAGGTCAGATGTGCCCACCATCAATGTCGCCGGCTATCTCGGTGCCGACGGGCTGCGCTACGACTTGGAATCGGAAGACAGCCCCTACGCCTCGACGATCGACAAGCTGCAGCGCATGCAATACCTCGAGTTCGCCAGCAAAGTTCAGTAAGCCCGCCCATTCGCTTGGGCCCATCGTATTGCAAGCACGCTCGGCCCAAACGCATCGCAAATGACTCCCGCTCGCAAACGAGGGTACAATGACGCTCGTGTCACATCGCGGGGCCCCGGCCCCAGCATATACAAAGGAGTCATACATGGGTTGCGAACACGCACAGGCCGCCGGCGGACAAACGTCGCCGTCGCAATTTGAGGAGAACACGCTGTCCGAGGTCAAGCGCGTCATCGCCGTGCTTTCCGGCAAGGGCGGTGTCGGCAAGTCATTTGTCACCGGTGCCATCGCCACCGAGCTTGCCCGTCACGGCCACAAGGTCGGCGTCCTCGATGCCGACATCACCGGTCCCTCTATCCCCAAGATGTTCGGTATGAGTGGACGCCACGTCCATGCCCTTGGCAACCTTATGCTGCCCGAAATCTCCGAGCACGGCGTCAAGGTCATGAGCTCCAACCTGCTGCTCCAAAACGAGACCGACCCCGTCCTTTGGCGCGGTCCGGTCATCGCAGGCGCCATTAGGCAGTTCTGGAGCGAGACCTCGTGGGGCCCCATCGACTACCTACTGGTCGACATGCCTCCGGGAACAGGCGACGTTGCGCTCACCGTCTTCCAGTCGCTGCCGGTCGACGGCATCGTCATCGTCACGAGCCCGCAGGATCTGGTCTCGATGATCGTCGCCAAGGCGGTCAACATGGCCGAGAAGATGAACGTCCCCATTCTGGGCATTGTCGAGAACATGAGCTATATTGAGTGCCCCGACTGCGGCAAGAAGATCGAGGTCTTTGGCAAGAGCAAGCTCCCCGAGGTCGCAGAGCGCTATAACCTCGACATCTTGGGCCAGCTTCCCATTAATCCGGCACTCGCCGAGGCCTGCGATAAGGGCGAGGTCGAGACTGCGCTGCCCGATGGCATGTTGCCCAAGGCAGTCTCTGCCGTCGAGGCTATTACCCCGCACGAGACCGACGAGGCCTAAGTGAACGCGAGCGCCCTCTATGACGTCTTGGTAATCGGCGGCGGGGCTTCAGGCCTCGCCGCCGCCATTACGGCCGCACGCGCTGGCAAAAGCGTCTGCATCGTTGAGCGCGATGTCGCCTGCGGCCTCAAGCTCCTTGCGACCGGTAACGGCCGTTGCAACCTCTCCAACGAATCGATTGATCCTCAGCGGTATAACCACCCCGCATTCGTCGAATCCGTCATGGGCCCCCAGCCCGAACAAGAGCTTATGGGTTTCTTCTCCTCGCTGGGCATCATGACAACCTCCGAGGAAGGCCGGCTGTACCCGCGCTCCCTTCGCGCCGAATCGGTGCGCGACGCGCTTCTCAGCGTTTGCGACCGCCTAGGTATCACCTTAATCTGCGGAGCCAACGTTGCCTCGGCGCACAAAGCTTCCGAAGGCTGGGCACTCCAAATAGACCGTCCGGCGCGGGCACTCAAGGCAAAAAAGCACGACGACCGAAAATCGGAGCTCCGCTCGCTTCGGAAAGCGCTCGCCGATGTCCCTCGCAAGAACGAGGCCCTGCAGGCACATGCCGTAATTATCGCCACGGGCGGCAACCCCACCGGTATCGCCGATACGTTTCGCCTCCCCCTCACTTCGCTGCGCCCCATCCTCTGCCCCGTATCGGCAACGGTCTTTGGCGATCGGGCGGCGCTCAAGACGTTGGATGGCCTGCGCGTCCGCGCCCGCTTGACGCTCGCCCGCAATCATAATGAGCTCTGGCACGAAGACGGTGAAGTGCTGTTTCGAACCTTCGGTATCTCGGGCGTCGCTGTCTTCAACCTCTCTCGTCGTATCCAGCACGGCGATACGATCCTGCTCGACGTTTTCCCCGACCTCTCCAAAGACGAGTTGCTCAATATGCTCAACCGGCGCGTTGAGCTGCTCGGCGGCTTTTCGCCCCGCGATCCCCGTTGGCTCGACGGCATGCTCGCCCCGCAACTCTCCCGCGTCGTCTGCACAGCGTTCGAGCAGTGCCATCCAGGCTCCAACGATGTCATCCACCTGGTCTCGATCCTCAAGCACTTTAAGTTGCTCGTCAAGGGAACAGCCGAGGAGCGCTCAGCGCAGGTCACGCGTGGTGGCGTATCTGTCGAGAGCATCTCAACACCCAGCCTACGCGCGCGCAGCGTTGTCGACGCCCCGCTTTACGTCTGCGGTGAAGCGCTCGACATCGACGCCGATTGCGGAGGCTTTAACCTTGCGTGGGCCTGGATCTCGGGCATTCGCGCTGCAAGCAGCCTGTAGCCGCGCAGTCTATAATCAAAAACGCATTCGGGCCGTCTGGGATACCGGACGGCCTCTTTCTTGCCTCTAAGGAGACCTCGATGATTGAAATCACCCAAGTCAACGCGTCGCTCGATGAAGCCGGCGATGAAAATGCCTGTCTCATTGTTGGCAAGCGAGTCGCCAAGTGCGTCCTACGTTGCAAGGACTCCGAGATCAAGTCCATCGAGCTCCACCGCAAGTCAATCGACGCTCGCAAAAAACGAGACGTCCATTTTATCCTGAGCTTTCGTGTTGAGCTGACTAGTCCCCACCTCGAGCGAGAAGCGATCGACAGCGTTGCCGAGCGTGACCGCTCGCGCGTACGCGCGATAGAAGACTATGAGCCTTCATTCCCCTCCCCCGCCTCCGACGCACCTCAAGAACGCCCTGTCGTTGTCGGCGCCGGATGCGCCGGCCTTTTCGCTGCGCTTACGCTCGCCGAAGCAGGTCTTAAGCCCTTGCTCATCGAGCGCGGCGACCCGGCATTTCGCCGCTCGCGGGCGATCGACCTCTTTCTAAAGGAGCGCATCCTCGACCCCGAGAGCAATATCCAGTTTGGTCTGGGCGGCGCGGGGACCTTCTCGGACGGCAAGCTCAATACGGGAACAAAAAATCCCGCCCATCGTCTTATCCTCGAAACCTTCGTCGAGGCGGGTGCGCCCCGCGATATTCTGTGGGATGCCAAGCCGCACATTGGCTCCGACATCCTTCCCAAGGTTGTCACCGCTATATCCCAGCGCATCGAGCAGCTCGGAGGTGTCGTCCGTTATCGAACGAAGCTCGTCGACATTCGCATCGACGCGTCTGGCGCCATCACCGGCATTGATGTCCAATCGTCCCAAGACGCCGCTTACGAGTCAATCGAGACAAAGCACCTCATCCTCGCCTGCGGGCATTCTGCTCGCGATATTTTTGAGCTCCTTAAGGACCACAACGTGGCCCTCGCACAAAAGACCTTTTCCAGTATTCCTTATTATTATAAGTGGCGCCAGGGGAGAAGTTGTAGGTGTCCC
>UQPT01000009.1:0-39982 GCA_900543045.1 uncultured Collinsella sp. | reverse complement strand
CCTTAAACAGGAACTATTCCACCGCAACTGATGAGGGAACATGATTAGGCGACAGGCTTTGCGCGGCGTATGGCCGGGAACAGCACCGTGATGGCGAGGATGACGCCCACGACGGTAATCGCCCCGCCCGCGAAGCCAATCCAAGCGATACCGGGACCCGAAACCACGGCGCCACCGATTGCGGTGCCCGTGCCGATACCCAGATTGAACAGGCCCGAGAAGATCGACATGGCGACGGCCGACGAGTCTGCCGGCGTGTACTTGATGAGCTCGGCCTGAAACGCCACGTTAAAGGCCGTGGAGCAGCAGCCCCATAGCGCGCAAACAGCGAGAACGGCGACGAGCGACGGTGCAACCGGACCCATGAGCAGCAGAGCCACCGGGACACCGGAGAGCGTAATCGCGAGAAACGGGAACCGGTGCCCATCGAACAGGCGGCCAAACAGCCAGCTTCCGAGCAGACCAGAGCAGCCGAACGCCGTCAGCGTCATAGTGATGGCGCCCGCGTCGACGTGCGCGACCTGTGCCAGGAACGGCTCGATATAGCTGTAACCCGCATAATAGCCGGTCGCCATAAAGACCGTGACCGCATAAAGCGCGATGAGGAACGGGTTCTTGAGCAGCTCGGGAAGTTGTTTGAGCGTAAAGCGCTCACCCGCCGGCATAGCCGGGAACACCGCAGCCTGGTAGACAACCGCGACAGCCGAGAGGGCCCCGACCACGGCAAACGTCATGCGCCAGCCCACGGCCAGGCCGATGGCGCGGCCGATCGGCAGGCCAAAGATCTGCGCGATGGACGAGCCCGTGGCGATCATGCTGATGGCGAGCGCCCCGTGGCGGGCGTCGACCAGGCGCGAGGCCATGATAGAGGCGACCGACCAGAACACGGCATGTGCGCAAGCGACCACCAGGCGCGCACAGACCAGGATGGGATATGTCGGTGCCACAGCGGACAGGAACTGACCCAGAGAAAACACGGCGAGCACGCCGAGCAGCATGCGCTTGAACTCAAAGCGCGAAGCGAACACCATAAGCGGCAACGACAGCAGCATGACGCCCCAAGCATAGACCGAGATCATGATGCCGGCTTGGGACTCGGTAAGCGAGAACGACGCGGCAATGTCGGTCAACAGGCCAATGGGCATGAACTCCGACGTGTTGAATACGAACGCGCAGCAGGCGAGCCCGATAAGCGGGAGCCACTGCTTGAGTGAGATGCCATCTTGCCTTGCCTGAGTCATGTAGGAAACCTCTCCGATTGTCTTGAGCGGTGGGCGATTATATAGCAACGGCCCCGCATCCGTCAGCAACAGATGCGGGACCGCAATCAACTCAATACACAGGGGTTGCGCCGTCAATAAATAGCTAAGCCAACCCCAGCAATATGCCCGCCGAATGCACGACAAACGCCACGATCCAGGCGACCGTCACCTGAAACGCGAACACGGCAACGGCATAGCGCGCGCCCAGCTCGCTCTTAACGGCGCCGATTGCCGCTACGCAGGGCGGGTACAGCAGCGTAAAGACCAGGAACACGTAAGCGGTAAACGGCGAAAACATGGTCGACAGTGCCGCGGGCGACGTTGCACCCAAAAGCACCGTGAGGGTCGAGATGACACTCTCCTTGGCGATAAGTCCGGTGACGAGCGCCGTCGATGCACGCCAGTCGCCAAAGCCGAGCGGCGCCAGCACCGGCGCGATGATGCTACCAAGGCCCGCAAGCAGACTTTGCGACTGATCGGCGACCACATTAAAGCGGATGTCGAACGTCTGGAGGAACCAGATGACCACGGTAGCGGCAAAGATAATGGTAAAGGCCTTGGTAATAAAATCCTTGGCCTTATCCCATGCCAGCATCACCGTCGTCTTGACGCTCGGCAGGCGGTAATTGGGAAGCTCCATGATAAACGGCACCGGGTCGCCCTTAAATGCCGTGCGGTTGAGCACCAGGGCCGCGATGCAGCCGACCACGATGCCGATCAGATAGAGCGAGACCATGGCGGGAACTGTCGCCTGCGGGAAAAACGCCCCGCACAGCAGACCGTAGACCGGCAACTTGGCCGAGCAGCTCATGAACGGCGTGAGCATGACCGTCATCTTGCGGTCGTGCTCGGATGGGAGCGTACGGGTCGACATGATAGCCGGCACGGTGCAGCCAAAACCGACGAGCATGGGCACAAAGCTGCGGCCCGACAGGCCAAAGCGACGCAGCACCTTATCCATGACAAAGGCCACGCGTGCCATGTATCCGGAGTCTTCCAGAATGGAGAGGAACAAGAAGAGCACGACGATAATCGGCAGGAAGGTCAGCACGCTACCCACGCCCGTAAGCACGCCGTCGACAGCCAGCGAGCGCACCACGTCGTTGGTTCCGAACGCCTTGAGGCCCGCATCGGCCGAGGCGATGATGGCAGCGATACCGTCCTCCATGAGTCCCTGCAACGCCGCGCCGATCACGCCAAACGTCAGCCAAAAGACGAGGCCCATGATCACCAGAAACGCCGGAATGGCTGTGTAACGACCTGTCAGGATGCGGTCAATCTTGACGGAGCGCACGTGCTCGCGGCTTTCGTGCGGCTTGACGACGCAACGCCCGCACACGTCGCCGATAAAGCTAAAACGCATATCGGCCAACGCAGATAGGCGGTCGGTGCCGGCCTCGCCCTCCATCTGGGTAATGATGTGCTCGATAGCGTCGAGTTCGTTGCGATCCAGGTGAAGCGCCTCGGTTACCAGCTCGTCGCCCTCAACCAGCTTGGTCGCCGCAAAACGCACCGGAATATGCGCCGTCGCGGCATGGTCCTCGATAAGGTTGGCGATGCCGTGGATGCAGCGATGCAGCGCGCCGCCGTCCGGGCCATCGGGCGCGCAGAAGTCCAGGCGACCGGGGCGCTCGCGGAACCGCGCCACGTGCAAGGCATGATCAACCAACTCGCCGATGCCCTCGTTGCGGGCAGCGCTAATGGGGACAACAGGCACGCCCAACAGGCTCTCGAGCAGGTTGACGTCCACGGCGCCGCCGTTGGCCGTCACCTCGTCCATCATGTTGAGCGCGATGACCATGGGGCGATCGAGCTCCATAAGCTGCAGCGTCAGGTACAGATTGCGCTCGATGTTGGTAGCGTCGATGATGTCGATGATGGCGTCGGGATGCTCATCCAGGATAAACTGGCGGCTCACGATCTCCTCGCCCGTGTACGGCGACAGGGAGTAAATGCCGGGCAGGTCGGTAACGCTTGCCTCGGGGTGGTTGCGGATGGTGCCATCTTTGCGGTCGACCGTCACGCCAGGAAAGTTACCGACATGCTGGTTGGAGCCCGTCAGCTGGTTGAACAGCGTGGTCTTGCCGCAGTTCTGGTTGCCGGCGAGGGCAAAATGCAGCGGTGCGCCCTCGGGCACGGCCGTCTTTGCCGCACGGGGCGAATACGTCCCCTCGCCGAGTGCCGGATGCTCCGTCGTGCCGATTGCGGCGTTAGCGCGCGGACCCGTATCGGTGTCGTGAATACCCACGAGCTCGATGCGAGCGGCATCGTCCTTGCGCAGCGTCAACTCGTAGCCACGCAGGCGAATCTCGAGCGGGTCGCCCATGGGGGCGTACTTCATCATGGTGACTTCGGTGCCCGGCGTCAGGCCCATGTCCAAAATATGCTGACGGAGCGCCTGGTCGTCGGATGTCACCGATGCGACAACGGCGTCCTTTCCAATCTCGAGTGTATCGAGCTTCACGCGCTCATCCTTTCGTTAGACGCGGTTAACCGTTTACCGGGGTTAACCAACTCGTAACGACAAATGATAGCGCTCTGAACTATTTTATAAAGTCAAATACCGATGTTTACCTGCGCAAACTTTATGCGGTGCGCCCCGAAGGCTCTTTACGCATACCGCTCAGCGAGATCGAAACGGAACCCGACCGCGCGGTAGCAGTGAGTCGATCACCCTCGACCGACCCCGTGCATGTAAAGGGCGCCTTGCCTATCAAGACGTGGGAGATAGTACCCAAGAGCTCAAAGAAATCGCCCTCAGCACGGGCACTCGAGAGAGCGATATTGAGACCCCTGACGTTTAGTACTGCCCTGAGCGCGCCGTTCACCCCATGTGAAAACGTCACCTCGCCGCGTCTACTCCCCACCGGCGTCTGGGCCGAAACCACATACGTACCCTCAAGCATGGCTCCTCCTCTAAGCAGACTTTTTGAAACGGGCAAGTAGTCTACTTTTACATATGGCGCTCCAGGAAGCGGAAGGCCAGGCGGATCCAAGGACGGACTGCCACTTGCTTGTCCTCGTTGTCGATCGCGGTATTGGCGTTGCCGAGCGAAAGGCCGTGGCCACCCTGGTCAAAGACGTGCATCTCGCATGCGACCCCTTCCTCGGCCATGCGCTGCGCAAACGGATAGACCTGCGCAATCGGCGCCGTCTTGTCGTCCGAAACGCCCCACACAAAGGTCGGGGGCATCTGGCGCGAAACGTGCGTGGTAGGGCAAATGTCGGCCAGGTGCTCATCGGTCGCCTCGCCGCCCGTCACCATCGACAGATAGTCGTTGAGCAAATCGCGCCCCGTCTTGCCACCCGTCTTGGGCACGCGCAGGTCGATGCGCGGGTCGCGCGTCTGCATATCGCGCACATAGGCAAGGTCGAGCAACGGATAGCCCAGCACCACGGCGTCGGGACGAATATCCTCCGGACGAGCCCCGGCAAGGCCCGCGAAAGGTCCGGTCTTCCACTGCGTTGCCAACGAGGCGCAGATCATGCCGCCCGCCGAGAAACCCACGATGCACACGCGCTTGGGATCGACATGCCACTCGTCGGCGTTGGCGCGCACGGTAGCGACCATCTTGGCGAGGTCCGCCTGCGGGTGCGGAAAGCTCACGTCGCCCGTGGCGCTCGTCACATAGTTGAGCACAAAGGCCTGGTAGCCGCGGTCCAAAAACGCAAACGCCACCGGGTCCTGCTCGTGCGGAGCGATATGCGTAAACCCGCCTCCGCCGCAGATGATCACCGCGGGGCGGCGGCCATTGGGCTTGTCGGGCAGCGGCTCGGCACCCAGATACGTAAACGTCGCCGGATAATCCTCGGTCGGCTCCTCGCCCCACAGCGCATGGTTCTCAATAATCATAGGTGCTCCCTCCGTGCGATTCGTGCGCACTCGTTTTTCGCACCTTAGCGTACCCCACTTGAGCCCGCGGCGCAGAAACACCCCCGCAATAAGTTGGCCTTCAACTGATATATCACAAAATCGCTGTTCAGAGGTATCGTTGGACAGCGTAAAATAGGAGCGCTGACCGTGCTGGGAAACACGTACGAAACGTTTCCGGCAAACCACACGCGTGCAACATGCGCGCCTGATACGTTGGAGGCATCTATGGGTCTGCTCGATTCGCTCAAGTCCACGTTCACTTCGTCGGGCGAGGCGTCCGTTCCGCCCGCAGCAAGCTTCGCCACCCGCGAAGGCGTCATCTACGCTCCTGTCAACGGCGTGCTCGTCAATCTGGGTGAGGTTCCCGACGAGACCATCGCCTCGGGCATGCTCGGCCAGGGCTACGGCATCGAGCCCATTACCGGCACCATTTACGCCCCCGCTAACGGCCGTATCGGCGCCACCACCGTCACCAACCACTCCATCGGCATGATCACCGAGGACGGTCTTCGCGTGTTCATCCATGTTGGCCTGGGCACCGTGGAAATGAACGGCAAGGGTTTTGCCCGCTTTGTCGAGATGGGTGACACGGTCAAGGCCGGCCAGCCGCTCATCAGCTTCGATCGCGAGGCCATCAAGGCCGCCGGTCACGAGGACATCGTGACCGTCATCATCTCTGAGCTCGACCGCCTCAAGAGCATCGACCACGTCGGCGAGTCTGGCACGCTTATCGGCGGCAATCCGCTCGTCAAGCTGGGCGATCCGCTGCTGGTTGCCAAGACCAAGTAGCCAGGCCCCGCGCCACACAGCCAAAAGGCACCTCGTCAAGCGCCCGCGACCATTTGGCCGCGGGCGCTTTTCGTTTGAAAAACCATCCCGCCAATGCCTTATCTGTATAGCCCAAATGAGCCGAGCTGCTAGAATATCGAACTGTATGGATAACTATCATTCAACCGTTATGGGAGGATACGTGAACCGCACCAAAATCGCGCAGCTCTATGCCGATGCCGAGTCGCTCGGCGGCCAGACCGTCACCGTCGCCGGCTGGGTCAAGTCCATCCGCGACATGAAGAACTTTGGCTTTGTTACGCTCAACGACGGCAGCTGCTTCCGCGACCTGCAGGTCGTCATGAACCGCGAGGCACTCGACAACTACGACGAGATCGCCCATCAAAACGTCTCGGCCGCACTCATTTGCACCGGCACCGTCAAGCTGACCCCCGATGCGCCCCAGCCCTTCGAGCTTTCTGCCACCTCCATCGAGGTCGAGGGCGTCAGCGCCCCGGATTACCCGCTGCAGAAGAAGCGCGCAACCGTCGAGTTCCTGCGCACCCAGCAGCACCTGCGCCCGCGCACCAACCTGTTCCGCGCCGTGTTCCGCATCCGTTCTGTCGCGGCTGCCGCCATCCACCGCTTCTTCCAGGAGCAGGGCTTTGTCTACGTCAACACCCCCATCATCACCACGAGTGACTGCGAGGGCGCCGGCGAGATGTTCCGCGTGACCACGCTCGACCCCAAAAATCCGCCCCTCACCGAGTCCGGCGAGGTTGACTGGAGCCAGGACTTCTTTGGAAAGCACGCGAGCCTTACCGTATCCGGCCAGCTCAATGCCGAGAACTTTGCCATGGCCTTTGGCGACGTGTACACCTTTGGCCCCACCTTCCGCGCCGAAAACTCCAACACCACGCGCCACGCCGCCGAGTTTTGGATGATCGAGCCCGAGATGGCCTTTGCCGACCTTAACGACTACATGGATAACGCCGAGGCCATGCTCAAGTACGTCCTTAAGGACGTTATGGCCACCTGCCCCGACGAGCTCAACATGCTCAACAAGTTTGTGGACAAGGGCTTGATCGAGCGCCTGGACCACGTGGCAAACTCCGACTTTGCCCGCGTTACCTACACCGAGGCCGTCGAGATCCTGGAGCAGGCAGTCGCTGCTGGCCACCAGTTTGATTACCCCGTCAGCTGGGGCATCGACCTGCAGACCGAGCACGAGCGCTTCCTGACCGAGGAGCACTTTAAGCGCCCGACCTTCGTGACCGACTACCCGGCTGAGATCAAGGCGTTCTACATGCGCATGAACGAGGACGGCAAGACCGTCGCCGCCGCCGACTGCCTGGTTCCCGGTATCGGCGAGATTATCGGCGGCTCCCAGCGCGAGGAGCGCCTGGATCTGCTCGAGGCCCGCATCAAGGACCTGGGCATGAATCCCGAGCAGTACAAGTACTACCTTGACCTGCGCCGCTACGGTTCCTGCAAGCACGCCGGCTACGGTCTGGGCTTCGAGCGCTTGGTCATGTATCTGACCGGCGTGGGCAACATCCGCGACGTCCTGCCGCACCCGCGCACCGTGGGCAACGCCGACTTCTAATCGTCGGACGCTAGCTCGCGTCGCCACACGCCAACGCTCATCGCATAAGCGTCTCTCGACATCGGTCGAGAGACGCTTTTTTCAACAACATCCGTCAAGCTTTTGGCAAGTTTTTGGTCAGTTGACCAGGGCTGTTGAAAACTCGACCCGCCGCTTGCCGACGGCTACCGACCGCCCGGAGTGTCCTGCACCCCTGGGAAAGCCCCGCGCCCTAGGCTCCATACCGTCGCCACCCAAAACGGAAAGGACGTGGACGCCATGACCGAAACCGCTGTTGAAACTTACGAGACCACGACGAGGGGCGCCGCCTCGATGGCAGCCTATCGCGCCGTTCGCATCCTGCAATTATTAAGCGAAAACACCGGCGAGGACAAGGCCATGCTTTCCGATGAGTTGATCCGGCGTCTCGCCCATCCCGACGACCCCGCCCGCATGCCCATCTCGGCGGCGCGGCGCAGCATCTACACCGCCATCTCCGCACTTCGCCATGCCGGATACGAAATTGAATACAAGCGCGGCGTGGGGTATCGGCTCTTGACCCGTCCGCTCACCGACGAAGAGATCATCCGGCTCCACGGCATGGTCATGCGCAACCGCTCTACGCCCATCGCCATTCGAAAAAGCATGGCGCAGCACCTGGTCGCCATGGCGAGTGCCGACGTTCGCGGCTACCTCGATGCACCCGAGCCTGCTCCAAGCGCAGGCGACAAATCCACCAAGGCCATACGCACGCCCGTCAAGCGCATCGATGCCTGCGAGCTCATCGAGCAGGCCATCGACCACGGAACCACGGTGAGTTTTGATATTTCGAGTGTCACGGCACGCGGAGAGGTCGAAGTGGCGCGGATGACACTCCGGCCCTTTGCCATCAAGCAACGAGACGGCATCTCGTATTTGCTGGGAACGGTCTATGACGCGCGAGGCGCCGACGACACGCTGCGTACCGTTGAGATCGGCCGCATGAGAAACGTCACCACACGTCTCCTCGACGGCAAGAAGCTCTTCGCCGTCCTGGACGAGGACGATGCCTCCTCCGCCGCATAAGACCCTCCGCCGCCCATTCGACTACCCGTACCGCCCATCCGATTCTGTATTAAAAAACCCGCCAGGCTGTTGTAAAAATGGACATCAGCGCTACTATAGTTCCACTTGCACTTTGTCCCAGTGCAGTGTTTCCAGCCATTTTTATACTGGGGGTAATGATATGAAGGACATCACCATCAGCCGCAGGAGCCTTCTGGTCTCCGCCGGTCTGCTCGCGCTCGCCCCGCTCGCCGGATGCGGCGGCAACTCTGGTTCCGGCTCTGCTGCCGCCGGTTCCGACTACACCATCGGCGTTCTGCAACTCACCGAGCACTCCGCACTCGATGCCGCCAACGACGGCTTTGTCAAGGCCATCAAGGAGAGCGGCCTTAAGGTCAAGATCGACCAGAAGAACGCCCAGAACGACCAGTCCACGTGTAAGTCCATTGCCGACAAGTTTGTGGGCGACAACGTCAACCTGATTTATGCCATCGCCACGCCCGCCGCGCAGGCTGCCGCCGGCGCCACGGCCGATATCCCCATCGTGGGCTGTGCCATCACCGACTACGCCGCCTCCGGCCTGGTCCAGGACAACGACAAGCCCGGCACCAACGTCACGGGCGCTTCCGACCTCACCCCAGTCGCCGAGCAGCTCGAGATGATGCAGAAGGTCCTGCCCGACGTTAAAAAGGTCGGCCTGCTCTACTGCACCGCCGAGTCCAACTCCGACGTCCAGATCAAAGCCGCCAAGAAGGAGCTCAACAAGCTGGGCCTCGAGTACACCGATTTCACCGTCTCGAGCTCCAACGAGATTCAGTCCGTCGTCGAGTCCTCCGTGGGCAAGGTCGACGCGCTGTACTCCCCCACTGACAACACCATCGCCGCGGGCGCTTCGCAGGTCGGCCAGATCTGCAAGGAGAATAAGCTCCCCTTCGTGACCGGCGAGGAGGGTATGTGCATGGCCGGCGGCCTGTTCACCCTCTCCATCAACTATAAGGACCTGGGCTACGCCGCGGGCGAGATGGCCGTTAAGATCCTGAAGGGCGAGGCCAAGCCCGAGGATATGCCGATCAAGCACCTCTCGAGCAAGGACCTGGTCGTCGTCAAGAACGACGAGATGGCCGAGGCTCTGGGTATCGACCTTTCCGCTCTGGACGAGTAGCGCCATGCGCGGTAACGCGCCTAGGGCCCGCACGCGCGCCACAGCCGCGTTATTCAATATCTGAGTCCTTGGGGCGAACGCTAAAGACCGGCGTTCGCCCTGCTTGTTTCGGATGAGACAAAACATCCGTCCGCAGCTCTTTTATGCATTGGTACCGCTATTATGGAAAATCACGTGTCCACCCTATCCTAGGAGGTATGAAGCATGCTCATTGCATTGCAGGGCGCCGTTTCGCAGGGCGTCCTCTGGGGCATTATGGTGCTTGGCGTGTTTATCACGTTCCGCCTGCTCGACATCCCCGATATGACCTGCGACGGCAGCTTTGCCCTCGGCGGCTGTGTCTGCGCCGTACTCATCGTCAACAATAACGTCGACCCCTTGCTCGCCGTGCTGGCCGGCATGTGCGCCGGCGCCATCGCGGGCGCCGTCACGGGCATCTTGACCACCGTCTTTGAGATTCCCGCAATCCTCGCCGGAATCCTTACGCAGATCAGTCTGTGGTCCATCAACCTGCGCATCATGGGCAAGTCCAACACGCCCATCCTTGCCAAGGGCACTATCTTCTCATCCGTCAGCAACATGACGGGCCTGCCGCAGTCCACTGTTGCCATTATCCTAGGCATTGTGCTGGCCGTGGCCATCGTCGCCATCCTGTACTGGTTCTTTGGCACCGAGATCGGCTCGGCGCTGCGTGCCACCGGCAACAACGAGTACATGATCCGCGCCCTAGGCGTCAACACCAACTCCACCAAAATGATCGCCCTCGTGCTCTCCAACGCCCTCATTGGCCTTTCGGGTGCGCTCATCTGCCAGAGCCAGAAGTATGCCGACATTGGCATGGGTACCGGCGCCATCGTTATCGGTCTTGCCGCCATCGTCATCGGCGAGGTGCTCGGCCGCCTGCTGCCCGGCGGTCTCACGCAGTTCTCCGTCCGTCTGGCCTCCGCCGTCTTTGGCTCCGTGGTGTACTTCCTCATCCGCGCCATCGTGCTGCAACTGGGCATGGACGCCAACGACATGAAGCTGCTCTCCGCCGTGATCGTCGCCGTGGCCCTGTGCGTTCCCGTGGTTTGGGAGCGCTATAAGCTCCGCAGCTCCTACACGAAGGGAGATGAGGCAGATGCTTAAGCTCTCGCACGTCAAGAAGACCTTTAACAAGGGCACCGTCACCGAGAAGCGCGCGCTCACCGGCGTCGACCTTACCCTCAACGACGGCGACTTTGTAACTGTGATCGGCGGCAACGGCGCCGGCAAATCCACGCTGCTCAACATGATTGCCGGCGTATATCCGCTCGATTCGGGCGTTATCGAGCTCGACGGCACCGACATCTCGCGCCTGAGCGAGTCGCAGCGCGCCAAGTACCTGGGCCGCGTGTTCCAGGATCCCATGCGCGGCACCGCAGCCGACATGCAGATTGCCGAGAACTTGGCCCTCGCCAAGCGTCGCGGCCAGCGTCGCGGCCTTTCGTGGGGCGTCACCAAGGCCGAGAAGGACGAGTACGTTGAGTTGCTCAAGCGCCTGGACCTTGGCCTGGACACGCGCCTCAACGCCAAGGTCGGCCTGCTTTCGGGTGGCCAGCGCCAGGCACTCACGCTGCTCATGGCCACGCTCACCAAGCCGCGCTTGCTGCTGCTCGACGAGCACACCGCGGCACTCGACCCCAAGACCGCCTCTAAGGTGCTCAATCTGACCGAGGAGATTGTCGACGAGAACCACCTGACCACGCTCATGGTCACGCACAACATGAATGACGCCATCCGTCTGGGCAATCGCCTGATCATGATGCACGAGGGCCACGTTATCTACGACGTGGCGGGCGACGAGAAGAAGTCGCTCACCGTCGCCGACCTGCTGCAGAAGTTCGAGGAGGTCTCGGGCGGCGAGCTCGCCAACGACCGCATGCTGCTGAGCTAAAACCTGCCAATAAGGGACAGGTTTATTTTGGCAGGTTTTATCTGCGCAAACGTCAAAACCGCCGCAAAGGAACAGATACCTTTGCGACGGTTTTCGCATATCATGTCGATAATCCAGCGTCAGCAGGAACCACTGGTTAAGAACTAAGGAAACTGCCATGAGAAGACTCCTTCCCCGTCTTGCTTGACCGCCGCACTCCTTGCCGGCGTGCTCGCCGGCGGCCCAGCTTACGCCACCGCGGCCACCCCATCTCAAGTTATCGGCCCGTCCGATGTGATCGGACGGGCTTTTTGGTGGGTATCATGGTTGAATGATCATTAGGAGGTTTTCCCTACATGGAATTGTTTGAACCGATTCTTCATTTCTTTGAGCAGCGCTGGGTCCACAACATCATCTGGGCCGTCATCTTGGTAATAGTCACCGCCATCGCCGCCAAGGTGGCATCCAAGACCCTGCGCCACCTACTCAACCGAGACGACAACCCGCTTCCCGCATCGAGCATCTTCATCAACATCGCGCGTGCCGTCATTTGGATGATCGGCGGCAGCTTTATCCTCGACAACTGCTTTGGCATTAACGCAAACGCGCTCGTCGCCGCTCTTGGCGTCGGCGGCATCGCCATCTCGCTCGGCTTTCAGGACACGCTATCAAACCTTATCGGCGGCATGCAAGTGACCTTTATGGGCATCATCAAGCCCGGCGACAATATCGAGGTCGGCGGCGTGTCGGGCGTGGTCCAGGACATCACTTGGCGCCACACGACCATCGAGGACGCCTGCGGACAGACCATCATCGTCCCCAACTCCAACATCTCCAAGAACACACTCGTGCACCTCATGCCCTTTGGACGCGTTGTCGTTCCCGTCGCGGTGAAGGACACGTCAAAGTGGGACTCGCTCGATGCGCTGGCAGACGAGCTCGCCTGTGCCACCAAGGTCGCCGTTTCACCCATCTCGGGCTTTGACAAGGAACCCTACGTGCTCTTTAGCGAGATCGGCGACTTTGGCATTAAGGGTAAGATCATCTTTATCGTCAGTGACGACAGCACCACCTTTACGGCAGCCGACGCCTGCATCCGCGCCATCGCCCCCATCATCGCCTAAAACCACCGCAAAGGGGACAGGCACCTTTGTGGTGGTTTCGCATCGTGGTACCATGGTTCATATCGTTGTTTAAACGACTAAGGGAGTAGACACCATGGAAGAGGCCTATCGTCAAGCGCGCAAGCGCGGCGAACAGGAACGCCGTCGCGCCATCAGCCAAAGCGAGCATCCATATCTTACGGACCTCGACAGCTTGGTCGCCCAGCTTCCCTGCGGGCAGCGCGAGAACATCGGCCTGCGGGACATTCCGCTCGAAATGGTCGTCGGCACGGTTACCAAAGGTCGCCAGTCCGCCTTTTCGTGTAACTTTATGCCGCTGCTCCCCTGGAATACCGAATTCGCCCGCAAATGGTCCAACCTCTACGATATCCAAATCTCCGAGGGCTACCGCGACCCCATCATCGTCACCGAGTTCATGCACCGCTTTTACGTCCAAGAGGGCAACAAGCGTGTCAGCGTCCTCAAATTCCTTGACGCTCCGACGGTCTCGGCCAAGGTGACGCGTCTGTACCCCGGTAAGTGGGATTCCGTCGAGAGCCGCCTGTACGGTGAGTTTTGCGCCTTTTGGTACGTATGCCCCCTGTACGAGATTGAGTTTTCGCGCGAGGGCAGCTACGAGATGCTTGCCAAAATGCTCGGCCAAGATCTTGTCGAAAAATGGCCTCAAAAGAAGGTCGACTACCTGCGCCACACCTTCTTGCTCTTTAAGCGCGCCTACCTTCGCGCGGGCGGCGACCACCTGGACATTACGCCCGCCGACGCCATGCTCGTCTACCTCAATGTGTACAACCAGGACCGCCTGCTGGATACGCCGACGGATATCGTCGTAAACCGCCTGTGCAAAATTTGGCGCGAGCTGGTCATTGCCGGCAAAAATGACGAGGACAAGGTCGATCTTGTCGAAGCGCCGAGTGTCGATGAGGAAGAGTCGCCCGCCAAGTCCACCTCCGGTGTGCTCAACTTCTTTATGGGCAAGACCGTCTATTCGGCGGCCAATCCCCTGCGCATCGCCTTTATCCATGAATTCCCTTGTGCAACGTCGAGCTGGGACAGCCTACACGACCAAGGGCGTCAGTATCTCGACGAGCACTTTGGCGGTATCGTGCGCACCGAGGCGTTCGAGGACTGCCACGATCCGGACGTGTTCTACGCCGCCGTGGAAACGGCTGTCAAACATGGAGACAACGTCATCTTCTCGACCTCGCACCGCCTGATGGAATACACGCTCAGGGCAGCCGTTGAGTATCCCCAGGTTCGGTTCCTTAACTGTTCTATCGGCCTTCCCCACCAAAGCGTCCGTTCGTACTTTGGCAAGATGTACGAGGCCAAGTTCCTCCTGGGCGCCCTTGCGGCTAGCATGGCGGACAACCATCGCATTGGCTACCACGCGTCGGTCTTTGCGTCGGGCGCGCTTAGCGAGATCAACGCCTTTGCCATCGGCGCCTCGCTGCTCGACCCTCGCGCGCAGGTAATCCTCACCTGGGGCGATGTACCCGCCGGCGGTCTTGCCGAGGCCATGTGCCGCGAAGGCGTGAGTGTTATGACCGGTGTCGACATGTCCAAGTCGCTGGAGGACCCCACGGCCTACGGACTCCACCGCCTGGTCGATGGCAAGGTCGTCGGCATCGCCATGCCGGTATGGAACTGGGGCCGTTACTACGAGCTTATCGTGCGAAGCCTGCTGCATGGCACCTGGGATGAGACCAGTGACAACAGCCAGGTTCGCGCCGTCAACTACTGGTATGGTATGAGCTCGGGCGTTATCGACATTCGCTACGCTCCGGGCCTGCCCTATCAGACGCGCAAGCTTGTTCAGCTACTGCGCAATGGCATCGTCGAGGGCTCCATCAATCCATTTGGCGGCGAGCTCCATAGCCAAGACGGCGTGGTGCAGATCGAGGGCTTTCCCCCACTGTCGAGCACGCAAATCGTCGAGATGGACTGGCTGGCCGACAACGTGGTGGGCACCATTCCGCAACTCGACGATGAGCCGAAGGTCCGCGCCCTATGAAAATCCTTGCCATAGCCGATACCGAAGAACGATGCCTTTGGGAGTGCTTTCGCAAAGAACGCTTTGTGGGTGTCGACCTAATTTTGTCCGCTGGCGATCTGGACCCGGACTATCTTGAGTTTTTGGTCACGGTCATCAACAAACCACTCATCTACGTGCGCGGCAATCACGATGACCGCTACGCGCGTCATGCACCAGGCGGCTGTATCTGTGTCGAAGACACCGTGTACGTGTATCGCGGCGTCCGCATTGCGGGGCTTGGCGGCTCCATGCGATACCGAGACGGCGCCAACATGTTCACCGAGCGTGAGATGGCCAAGCGTGTGCGCAAGCTGTCCCGTAAAGTAAGGATGGTCGGCGGCTGCGACATCTTGCTCACCCATGCGCCCGCCGCCGGCGTGGGCGATCTGGATGATTTGCCACATCGAGGGTTTGAGTGCTTTAACACAGCGCTTGAGTCTTGGGGGGCCGACTACATGGTGCATGGGCATGTACACCAAAGCTATGGTTGCGATTTTCAGCGTGAGCGTCAGCACGCATGCGGGGCAACGATCATCAACGCCTGCGGCTATACGCAGTTTGAGCTGGACGAAGCCCACTACCCCATCCGTGGCTGGCAGGCAGCCTGGCTCAATTCGCAAACCATGCGCCGCGAGCTCAAGCGCCACGATGCCATCGAGTCCTCAACCGCTAGAACACCCTGGTAAGCAACACAAAGGGGACAGGCACCTTCGTGTTGGCTTTGACCCGCGAAAGCAAGAGACCCGGTCCTGCACGAGGCAGAACCGGGTCTCTTTAGCAATGCTTGCTTTGCTCAGGCAGTAACTGTTAGTTACTCAGCCAGGAAGTCGCGCTGGATAGCGGGATCGACCTTGACGCCAGGGCCCATGGTGGAAGACACGGAGATGGACTTGACGTACTTGCCCTTAGCAGAAGAGGGCTTGACGCGCAGGATCTCGGTGTACAGGGCAGCGTAGTTCTCGACGAGCTGCTGCTCAGAGAAGGACTTCTTGCCCAGGGGCACGTGGCAGATGCCGTAGCGGTCGGCGCGGTACTCAACGCGGCCAGCCTTGAGCTCGGAGACCATCTTGGCGACGTCCATGGTCACGGTGCCGAGCTTGGGGTTCGGCATGAGGCCACGGGGACCAAGGATCTTACCGATGCGGCCAACCTTGGCCATCATGTTCGGCGTAGCGATAGCGGCGTCGAAGTTGATCTCGCCCTTCTGAATCTGGGCGACAAGCTCGTCGGAACCGATGATGTCGGCGCCGGCAGCCTCAGCCTCGCGGGCCTTCTCGCCCTCGGCGAAGACGGCAACACGAACGGTCTTGCCGGTGCCGTGGGGCAGGGAGATGGAACCACGGATGTTCTGGTCAGCCTTACGAGTATCGATGCCCAGACGGAAGTGGGCCTCGACGGTCTCGTCGAACTTGGCGGTGTCGAGCTCCTTAATGAGCTTGGCAGCCTGAAGGGGGGTGTAGAGCGTGGCGCGATCGATCTTCTCGGCAGCGGCGTTATAGCTCTTACCATGCTTAGCCATGTGCATTACCTCCTGTGGTTAAACGGGCGTGAGCCCTCCCACATCGTATCGTGTGCCCTATTGCACACATTTAACGGGCGCCCAGGTCGGAGCACCCGTCGTTACCATAAGAAATCGCTACTCAGCGATGGTGACGCCCATGGAACGGGCGGTACCGGCGATGATCTTCTTGGCGGCGTCAATGTCGTTGGCATTGAGGTCCGGCATCTTGATCTCGGCGATCTTGGTGAGCTGCTCCTGGGAGAGCTGACCGACCTTGTCGGCCTGAGGCTTAGCGGAACCAGACTTGAGGTTCAGCTCCTTCTTGATGAGGTGAGCCGCCGGCGGGGTCTTAGTGATGAAGGAGAAGGACTTATCCTCGTAGACAGAAATCTCAACGGGGATGATGTCGCCCTTCTTGTCCTGCGTCTCGGCGTTAAAGGCCTGGCAGAACTGCATGATGTTCACGCCAGCAGCGCCCAGAGCGGGGCCGACAGGAGGAGCGGGGTTAGCTGCACCAGCAGGGATCTGGAGCTTAATGACGTTGGCAACCTTCTTCTCAGCCATGGTCATTCCTTTCGAATCACGAGTGTGAAGTACTTGCTATATCGTAAGCACGCACGTGTTAGAAGCACTCCTGAGATGAGCAGTCACAGAAGAAGCACGCTCGCGCGAACGGACGAAAACTTAAGCGATGACAGCGACCTGGTTAAAGTCTAGCTCGACCGGCGTCTCGCGGCCAAAGATCATCAGCGTGACCTTGAGCTTGCCAGCCTCGGTGTTAACCTCGGAGACCTTGCCATCAAAGTCGGTAAGCGGGCCATCGGTGACGCGGACGGACGTGCCGACCTGAATATCAACCGAGGTGCGCTTGGGCGAATCGCCCTTACCGGGACGACGAGTCATCTTGTTGTACTCGTCGCGGGAAAGCGGAGCGGGCTTGCCGTTGCCGCCCAGGAAACCGGTGACGCCAGGCGTGTTACGAACGCACGTCCAAGCATCGTCATCCATCTCCATGCGAACCAGGACATAACCCGGGAAGATCTTAGAATCCTTGGTCTCGCGCTTGCCACCCTCTTTAATCTCGGTGACGCGCTCCATAGGAATCTCGATATCAAAGATACGGTCCTGCATGCCCATAGTCTCGATGCGATGCTCGAGATCGGACTTAACGCGGTTCTCGTATCCAGAGTAAGTGTGAACGACGTACCAACGCTTAGACATGGTTTAGCCCCTCAATCCAGAGAACAGAGCAAGAGCCTCGCCAAAGCCAGCATCGAGCAGAGCGATGACGACGCCGACGACGATCAGAGAAGCGCAAACGACGACCGAGTAGTTCACGAGCTCCTTCTTACCGGGCCACGTGACGCGCTTCATCTCGGACTTCACCGAAGCGAAATACTTCTTGGTGCGGGCGAAGAAACCAGGCTTCTCGTTCTTCTTGGACTTCGCAGCCTTCTCGTTCTTCTTGGCAACGGCCTTCTTGGCCTCAACCTTGGAGTTGGCGGCAGCGTTGTTGGCTGGCGCCGGCTGCTGGGCCTTCTTCTTGTTCTTCTTGTTGGCCATTTGGGTTACCTCCGCGCAATGCGCTTATACATGAGTAAACCGTAAGCCCCCAATTGGGAGCTTACGGAATAATGACTGGCACGCCAGGAAGGACTCGAACCCTCAACACTCGGTTTTGGAGACCGATGCTCTACCAATTGAACTACTGGCGTATGTGACTAGAGACTAGCGAGTCTCTTTGTGCAGCGTGTGGTGACGGCACCAGGGGCAATACTTCTTGATCTCCATACGATCAGGCATGTTCGCCTTGTTCTTGGTGGTCGTATAGTTGCGGCGCTTGCACTCAGTGCACGCAAGAGTAACTAGAGTACGCATGTATCCTGAACCTTTCATTTCAGCCCCGTACGGGCACGAGTTGTTACTTTATCAGCTCTATGTAAGTGCTGTCAATGAAAACCTCGAGTCAATTGGTTCTCGCTGGATCCATTCATATTTGGAACACATCAATGAAGCCAGCGAGATCTAATCGACGGTGCACCCAGGACCATTATCGATCCTCTCGACACCAGCAACGGCTCAATATCCATTGCAGAAAAGAACCCGGCACCCATATAAGTGCCGGGTTCTCTAAGTCAGCTATATCAAAGAGCTAATTTACTCAATGATCGTGGAGACGATGCCCGAACCGACGGTGTGGCCACCCTCGCGGATAGCGAAGCGCAGGCCCTCCTCCATGGCGATCGGGTGGATGAGGTCGCCCTCGATGGTGATGTGGTCACCAGGCATAGCCATCTCGGTGCCCTCGGGGAGCTTGACCGTACCGGTAACGTCGGTGGTACGGAAGTAGAACTGAGGACGATAACCATCGAAGAACGGGGTGTGACGGCCGCCCTCCTCCTTGGTCAGAACGTAGATCTCGCCGGTGAACTTGGTGTGCGGGGTAACCGAACCGGGCTTGCAGAGAACCTGGCCGCGCTCGATGTCCTCGCGCTTGATGCCGCGGAGCAGCAGACCGACGTTGTCGCCAGCCTCGCAGAAGTCCATGGACTTACGGAACATCTCGATACCGGTAACGACGGTGTTCTGGGTATCCTTGATGCCGACGATCTCGACGGGCTCGTTGAGCTTGAGCTCACCGCGCTCGACACGGCCGGTAGCAACGGTACCACGGCCGGAGATGGTCATAACGTCCTCAACGGCCATCAGGAACGGGAGGTCGTTGTTACGAGCAGGCGTCGGGATGTACTCGTCGACAGCGTTCATGAGCTCGCGAATGGCGTCCATCCACTTGGCGTCGCCCTCGAGAGCGCCCAGAGCGGAACCACGGATGACGGGGATGTCGTCGCCGGGGAAATCGTACTCGGAGAGGAGCTCACGGGTCTCCATCTCGACGAGGTCGATGAGCTCGTCATCGTCAACCATGTCGCACTTGTTCAGGAAGACGACGATGTAGGGAACGCCGACCTGACGGGCGAGCAGGATGTGCTCGCGGGTCTGAGCCATGGGGCCGTCGGTAGCGGCGATGACCAGGATAGCGCCGTCCATCTGAGCAGCCCCGGAGATCATGTTCTTGACGTAGTCAGCATGGCCCGGGCAGTCAACGTGAGCGTAGTGACGGGCAGCAGTCTCGTACTCGACGTGGGAGACGGAGATCGTAATGCCGCGCTCGCGCTCCTCGGGAGCCTTGTCGATGTTCTCGAACGCAGTGAAGTCAGCCTTGCAGCCCTCGGTCTCGGAGAGAACCTTGGTGATGGCAGCGGTCAGCGTGGTCTTGCCGTGGTCGACGTGACCAATGGTGCCGATGTTAACATGCGGCTTAGTGCGCTCAAACTTCTCTTTGGCCATAAAGCCCTCCTCTAAACAGGTCGTCCCCGGACGGGACTTTGCCTTTATACCATAGTGGCCTCTCAACATACTATTGAGAAGCCACCGTGTTACCTATGGTAGCGGTGACTGGATTCGAACCAGTGACGCCACGGGTATGAACCGTGTGCTCTAACCAACTGAGCTACACCGCCGGATGGAGCCTGCAACCAGACTTGAACTGGTGACCTCTTCGTTACCAACGAAGTGCTCTACCGACTGAGCTATACAGGCACTTGACGGGTGGGAGCTATAGGATTCGAACCTATGTAGGCAGAGCCAACGGGTTTACAGCCCGTCCCCATTAACCACTCGGGCAAACTCCCAATCGTTCAAGTATCCGCAGGTTCTTTGGTCTTTTGGACCGCCGCCCCCGCGAACGAAAAAGATAATACGATGCAACCTTGGGGGCTGTCAACGAAAACCTCTAGATACACGGTCCCGGGCGTATCTATATACCTTTGACCTGCGGTTTTGTTGAGTTTGATTATCTGGAGTGATTAATTTGGCAATGCCGGCGTCATTTCCCAAGGGAACACTTTGGCGTAATGGAGTATGTCTGCAGTCTCGACCCTCGATAACGGATCCCTTGCGCTTATTACATAGGTCGTGATCGGCCTTCACCGGCACAATCGAGCGTGGATTTTCTCCCGTTTGACATCGAGCGTGGATAATCTCCCACTTTTGGCGTGTTTCTGAGGCCAAAGTGGCAGATTATCCACGCTCATTCTCTAGGCGGGAGAACTATAGAGCCGAACTACTCGGGCCAGGCCAAAGTAGACCCATAGAGCGGCTCCCCCTTGGTGCAGGGGTAGCGACTCAAGTAACACGACGATAGCAAGTCGAAGAAATAAGTCATGGCATATTTCGAATAAACGCCGAGTCGGTCAATTCCGTTTCCCGCATTACCAAGACGATATACACGGTCAAAAGACCTCGATTTGTCATCGTTGCTAAACGCAGTAATTAGAATCTTCCTGCCCGAACGGCAATCAAGATACTCACGTGCCTGTGACGCAAATAGCCCGGAGACCGATACGAGAATTATCAATGACTGCGAAACGTCTCCCATGTTTTTCAATTCTGCGACGTTAGCCCCAGCAACTATGCGAACTATCTTGCCCGCATAAAACATTTCCTGCTGAAATCGTACGAGATTGGCGCTCACATTATTGGTGCACCAGATTTCAACGTTTTTATGGCCATCAATTTCGTCGGCAAGGTGCTTAATAGCGATATCGGACACGCCGCTTTCAACCTCAGCGAACATCTCGATCATGCGAACGTCGAGCTCTGCCCTGTACTCCTCGTAGCCAAATTCCTCCTCTCGATGGCTTAAGTCGCTTGGAAAGACTGATTGAGTAAATGATTCTTTCAAATCGCTAAGAGACTGGTAGCCCAATCGATTGCAGAAACGACGAACAGCGGAACGGGTCACGAATGCATCGCGGGTTATTGCGGCAACATTGATTTCGCTCGAACGCCTAATGTGAGCGATGAGATATCGAGCGATGGCGGCATCGTTTGACCCAAACTCGCTGTTGATGATTGAGCTAATGCGATTGAGCACATCGAAGTCATTGATATTCACGTGATCCCTCTTTCCGCTCTCCTCGAAATCATGGTTCATTTATTGAATCAAACAGCTTTGGTCGTTCTCCTATGATTCAAATCAGTTGACGTCATCTTAATCGTAATTCCGCCACACGTATCCACCGTGTTGAATGATGGAAAGGGGATTCATGGACAACGTGAACAACATGCCGTTTCTCTGGGGTTCCGCCACGGCGTCTTATCAGTGCGAGGGTGCCTGGAACGAAGACGGCAAAGGCCTTGGCGAGTGGGATTTCTTTAGCCACACAAGCAATAAGAACATCAACCATGTTGACGGTGATGTATCTTGCGACTTCTACCATCGCTATGAAGAAGATATCCGCATGATGAAAGAAGGCGGACAAAACACTTATCGCTTCTCTCTTTCATGGAGTCGAATCATCCCCACGGGTATCGGCGAAGTGAATGAAGAGGGTATCGATTTTTATAATCGGGTCATTGATTGTTGCCTCGAAAATGGCATAGAGCCCAACGTTACGCTGTTCCATTACGATCTACCATTCACGCTTGCTTGCAAAGGCGGATGGCTGAACAACGACATGGCAGAGTGGTTCTGCAAATACGCCAAGATTTGCTTTGAGCGCTTTGGAGACCGCGTCAAAATCTGGGCTACCGTTAACGAGCCGCATTTCTACAGCTACTGCGTAAACATGTTGGGCAACTATCCCCCCAATCGATCGCTCGACGTTCAGTCGTACATGCAGTTTCAGTACAACCTGATGCGCGCGAGCGCACTCGCAGTCCGAACATATCGTCAAATGGGCTACGACGGCATCATCGGCGCCGTCCACGATGGCGGCGTTGTCGAACTCGACCCGGCAACCGAGCACCCTGATGACGTATTTCGATACGCAGACTTTTTCGCCAATCGCATGATTCTGGCACCAGCGCTTCAGGGTCAACTGCCGCCAGAAATGGACGAAATCCTTGAAAAACTTGGCGTCTCGCTCTATCGATCCCCAAATGACGTAGAAGAATTCAGAGACGGTAAAGTCGATTTTATTGGACTCAACGTGTATTGCCGAGAGTATGTAACCGACTGGCACGGTGGAGAGCTTGCCGTTTCGGCGAACAATAAGGGCGGTTCGAGCAAAAAGGTCGAAGGAAAATGCATTGCGCCCTTGTTTGAAAGCGCCCGCGACAGCAATGTTCCCCGCAATAAATGGGGCCGCGAAATACTCCCAGGTTGCATGTATTCAACCATCATGGATGTCCACGAGCGCTATGACGCGCCCCGCATCTTTATTACGGAAAACGGACATGGCGCCTATGAGCAACCAGACGCAGACGGAATGATCCACGATGATGACCGCATCGAGCTTCTGGGCCAGTTCATCGAGCACATGATGAGGGCTAAGCGCGACGGCGCGCGCGTTGAGGGCTACTACCTCTGGTCGACGATGGATCTGTATAGCTGGATCAACGGCTACGAAAAACGATACGGACTTGTCCATATCGACTTCGAGAACAATCTGGAGCGCACCCCCAAAAAGAGCTGGTATTGGTACCGAGACCTTATCTCGAAGTATCAGGAGCAGGAAGGCTAGGAGAAAGAGATGAAATATCAGGCAATGTCCGAAACAGTCCTAAAGGCTGTTGGCGGCAAAGAGAACATTACATCGGTAACTCATTGTGCGACGCGCCTTCGCATCGACGCACGAGACACCTCGATCATCGATCTCCAGCTCGCCAAATCGGCCGATCAGGCGCTCGGGGCAGTAGTCAGCGGTGGCCAGCTTCAGGTGATCATCGGCCCCAACGTCACCGAGGCTTACAACGACTTCCTCGACTTCGCGGGAATCGAAGTCGGCGGTGGCACGGTTGCCGACGATGCCCAAACCGCCAAAGACCTTGCAGAAGGCATTAAAAGCGGTAACACCGCCATGGGCTTGATTGAGAAATTCGGGAACGTCTCTGCACAGGTATTCATGCCCATCGTCCCGGCGCTCATCGTTGGCGGACTCATTCTTTCGATCAAGAATCTCCTGGTCAATTATTGCGGATTGAGCACCGATAGCGGAACCGCCCAGGTCCTGTTGGCGATCTTTAGCGCTTCGTTTAGCTTCTTACCCGTTTATCTTGGTTATCAGCTCGCGGCCGTCATGAAGATGCAGCCCATCATGGGCGCATTGCTGGGCGCGATCATGATCAGCTCGTCCATTAGCGGTGCCGAGGGTCTCGACTTTCTTGGTATTCCCATCCCGACGAACGACTATTCGAGTACGGTAGTGCCCATCGTACTGGGCGTTGTATTCATGTACTTTGTCGACCGCGGCCTTCAGAAGATCATTCCCGACGTTACCAAACTGTTCTTAAAGCCGCTGCTCACCATGATCATCGTCGTGCCCGTCGAGCTTATTATCCTTGGCCCCGCCGGCAGCATGATGGGCTACGCGCTGAGCGATGCCGTCACGTGGCTTATGGACAACGTGGCATTTATCGCTACTCCGATCCTGGCAGCCCTTAACCCCTATTTCGTCATGCTCGGTCTCGATAAGGCTTACATCGCAATCGAAGTTACGAGCCTGGCGCAGCTCGGTTGGGCACCCATTATCTTTGGATTCATCTCGAACCTCTGCATTGGCGGCACGAGCCTCGCCCTGGCAACTGCCATGAAGGGAAACAAAGAGAAGAGGGGTATGGTCACCACGGTTGCCGTCACCGCACTCTGTGGCGTAACCGAGCCCGCGTTCTACGGTTGCCTCATCGAGCGTCCCCGCCTGCTTGTCGGCACGGCAATCGGCGCGCTCTGCGCTGGACTCCCTGCAGGCATCTTTGTTCTGAAAGAGTATGTTGCGGGAGCATGCCCCGGCCTTCTTTCGGCACTCATCTTTATCGCTCCCGATGGGTCCATGGGTAACTTCGTGCTGGCATGCGTTGTCGCCATCATCGCCATCGTCGTCTCCTTCATCGCTGCACGCGTGATCATCAAGAAGAACCCCAGCTATATTGAGTAGATGCCCGCTGTTTGCATTGGGGACATCCTCGGCAGACCATTAGCAAGAACCCAAGAAGTTCCTTAGGAGCTCGATTAATCCATTCGGATTCCTGAGGCACAAACGACCCCGATTCCACAATGAAATCGGGGTCGTTGTTTCTAAAGCCGTCGATAGACAATCGGTGTTTACCTTAGCTCCCTATCCAAGTTAATTATCCACGCTCGTTCTCCGGTCGGGAGATTTTCTTCGCTCGCGTATCCAGAAATCCACGCTCGAGCAGGACATCCAGATCCGCGCCCGCCCTTGTCTCGATCTGTAACAGCAAGAGGCCTATTCCGCTTCTACATGTTACAGATCAAGATATTCCTAAAACACCCTAAGTTTCATCTCAATCTGTAACAGTTAGATGCCGAATATCGGTCTTGGTGTTACAGATTTAGACAAACTGGAGGACGAGACAAACCAAAAACGGGATGGGCGCTAACCCGATGGCGCACCACCTAAATAGAAACGGGCTCTGTCCCATATAGAGACAGAGCCCGAAACTCTCATGGAGCCAGTGACAGGAATCGAACCCGCAACCCACTGATTACAAATCAGTTGCGCTACCGTTGCGCCACACTGGCACACTTGGCGCTTTCGCGCGAAGCCTGTTTAGGATAAAGGAATTGGGGACGGGGCGCAACAGACCCTTCGACCGACCACATCTCAAAAACCATTCGTCAGAACGAACAGTCTTATCTGTTCGTCAAAACCAAAAACTATTCGTTCTGGCGGCGGCAACCCACAGTCCGTTGATTACAAATCAACGGACCGGCCAATTGGGAAACGGGTCTCTATAGATACTCCCCTACCGTCCGCGCAGGGCCTTGAGCTTGGCCAGGGCATCGGGGCTCAGGCGGCTGCCCAGGGTCATCTTGATCTGCGGAGCTTCCCCTGCCTCGTGAACATCGTTATCTATCTGCTTGATCTCGTCCACCAGCATGCGGCTCGAGATGCGCGTAACGCCCTTACCCATGACGACGGCCTGGATCGTGCCGTCGCTCGACACCACGGAGCACGCGCGGCCTTCCTCGCGTGCCTCGATGCAGAGCTTTTGCACCACAGTATCGGCAGAGACGCCCGTCGGCGAAAACTCGATGCGCACGCCGCGGGCCGGCAGGTTGGGGCGCTCGTTGGAGATATTGCCCGCGCCGTCGAACACGATCACGGCCTCGTAGCGGCCCTGGGCAAAGGCGGCGACGTCGTTGATGAGGGCGGTGCGCGCCATATCGTGAACGTCGCTGGAATACGGATCATCGGAATGGTCGTAGACGAGCTTTTCGTAGCGCGGCGTGCAGTGGATCACGTTGTAGCCGTCGACCACCAGCAGCTCGGGCTTATTGGAGTGCACCGTCGAGACCGGGTCGGCGATGGCCTGTGCAAACGCATTGCCGCCCACGCCATAGGTCGTGGCCGAAACAATCGGCTTGGCCGAGCCTTCGCCAAAGCGCTTGGCCTTGGACTTGGCGCGGTTCTTCTTGGACATGCGCTACTCCTCCCCCATGAGCTCGCCGGCATTGCGGCGCAGCCACTCAAAGCACAGCGCGGTGGTCGCCTGGGCCACGTTGAGACTCTCGGTCATGCCGCGCTGGGGAAGCTTGGTCAAAAAGTCACATTTCTCGAGCACCAGACGCGAGATGCCGTCGCCCTCGGAGCCCATGACGAGCGCCACGCGGCCCTCGAAGGGAGCATCCCAGCAGCTGCCCTCGGCATGCTCGGAAGCGCCACCCACCCAAAAGCCGGCGGCCTTGAGGTCATCGAGCGCACGGGCGATATTGGGCACCTGCGCGATAGGCAGATGCATGACGGCGCCGGCGGAGGTCTTGTAGCTGCCCACGGTCACGCCGGCGGCACGCTTGTTGGCGATGATGACGCCCGCTGCGCCCACAACCTCGGCAGAGCGCACGATGGCGCCAAAGTTACCGTCGTCGGTCACATGGTCGAGCACCACGACAAGCGCCGGGCCCTCGCCTGCGCGGTCGAGGATGTCGGCGACATCGGCGTAAGGGAAGTTGCCCACCTCGAGCGCAATGCCCTGGTGAGCGCCATGGCTCGACAGCGCATCGAGCTGCGCGCGCGGCACATACTTAATGCGGACGCCCGTGGCGTTGAGGTCATCGACCAGGCGCGACAGAGCGGCATCGCGCTCCCCGCCCTCGGCGATGAGCGCACACTTGACGGGAAAACCGGTGCGCAGCGCCTCGGCGGCAGCACGACGACCTTCGATAAACTCGCCCTTGGGAACCTGGATAGCGTTGCGGTTGCGATCGCGCTGCGGACGTGCGGCCTGGGCGCGATCGCGCTGGCCCTTGGGAGCGGCAGCGCGGTCGTTGCGGCGAATCGGACGCGAGCCAGAAGCAGTCTGCTTGCCGCCACGAGGCGCACGCTTGCGATTGTCGGCCATAAAACGGCCTCCTTAAATAGATAACGAACAAGAATCGACCGTCCGAGCCACGGCACCTTGCCTTTCAATCGTTGGGCATGACCACCAGGTCTATGCCCTCCTCTTTCAAGGCAATCTGCCGCACCTCGAACGGTCGACAAATACTAGAGACTCTTAATACGAGTACCCGCGGCCGTATCTTCAATCGTCAGGCCCAGGTCCTTGAGCTGGTCGCGGATGGCGTCGGCCAGATCCCAGTTCTTGGCGGCACGGGCCTCGGCACGGGCCTCGAGAATCTTGGCAGCGGCCTCGTCCACGTCGTCACCCGTGTAGGCGACCAGGCCGGCGGCAACGCCCAGCAGGCCCAGCGGCAACTCGACCTTGGGCTCGGGGAGCTCGACGCCAAACGTATCGAGCAGCTCGACCAGCGTATCGGCAGCAGCAAGCGCAGCGGCCTTGTCGGCAGCATCGCCCGCCTGCTCCAGGTACTGGTTGCACTCGGTCACAAAGCCAAAGACAGCACCCATGGCACCAGCGGTATTAAAGTCGTCGTCCATGCACTCCTTAAAGGTGGCACGGGTCTCGGCGGCCTTGGCGGCAAACGCCTCAGATGCTGCCTCATCGGCATCGGCCGCCGCATGGTTCGCGGCCCAGCGCAGGTTCTCGACCGTACCGGCGATACGCGTAAGCGAGTTCTCGGCACCCTCCAGGCGCTCCCAAGAAAAATCGAGCGGCGAGCGATAGCTCGTCTGCAGCATCAGCAGACGCAGAGCAGCAGCGGAGTGCTGCTCGAGGACCTCGGCCAGCGTAAAGAAGTTGCCGAGCGACTTGGACATCTTCTCGCCGTCTACCAGCAGCATGCCCGTGTGCATCCAGGTGTTGGAGAAGCCCTGGTGCCAGGCGCAGGTGGCCTGGGCGCACTCGTTCTCGTGATGCGGGAAGGCAAGGTCGGAGCCGCCGCCGTGGATGTCGATCGGGGTGCCCAGGTAGCGATGCACCATGGCGGCGCACTCGGTGTGCCAACCGGGACGGCCTTCGCCCCAGGGGCTCGGCCAGCTGGGTTCGCCGGGCTTAGCGGCCTTCCACAGGGCAAAGTCGAGCGGGTCGTTCTTGTCCTCGTTCTCCTCGATGCGCGCGCCAACCATAAGGTCGTCGATGTTGCGGCCCGAGACCTGACCATAGTTGGGATCGCTGCGCACGGCAAAGTACACATCGCCGTTATCGGCTGCGTAAGCGTGGCCCTGCTCGATAAGCGTCTTGATCATAGCGATCATGGGGCCGATCTCCTTGGTGGCGCGGGGGCGCACATCGGGATCGAGCACGTTGGCGGCGCGCATGACGCCGATGAACTTGTCGGAGAACTCCGTCGCGACCTCGGCGGCCGTACGGCCCTGCTCGTTGGCGCGCTTGATGATCTTGTCGTCGACATCGGTGAGGTTCTGGGCGAACGTGACCTCGTAACCGCTCGCGATGAGCCAGCGGCGAATCACGTCAAAGCTGATGAACGTGCGGGCGTTGCCGATATGGATGTTGTCGTAGACCGTGGGGCCGCACACGTACATGCGAACCTTGCCGGACTCGATGGGCTGGAACTCTTCCTTTTTATGGGTAGCGCTGTTGTAGATACGCATTCGTTACTCCTTAACGGTTTTCTGTAGCAGGCAGACGGCCCAGGCGCCAATTCCCTCGCCTTGGCCTTCCCAACCGAGCTTTTCGGTCGTGGTGGCGGCGACGCCCACGTTTTCCACGTCGACGCCCAGGGCATGGGCAAGGTTGGCGCGCATGGCATCGCGGTGCGGAGTGATCTTGGGTTGCTGACAGGCAATGGTGCAATCGGCATCAACAAACTCAAAGCCCAGCTCGCGCGCATAGTCCATCACGCGGGCGAGCAGCACCATCGAATCGGCACCCTCGTAGGCGGGATCGGTGTCGGGGAATAGCTTGCCGATATCTCCCCCGCGGCAGGCGCCCAGAATGGCGTCGGCCAAGGCGTGCGCGAGCACATCGGCATCCGAGTGGCCCAGCAGGCCGCGCTCGTAGGGAATGTCGACACCGCCGATGATACATCGACGCCCCTCCACCAGACGGTGAACGTCGTAGCCATGGCCAATGCGCAGGTTACTGAACATGGGGAAGGTCCTCTCCCTCGGCCATGCGGCCAAGCAGAATCGCGGTTACGGGACGCAGGTCCTCGGGTACCGTCACCTTAAGGTTATCGCGCGGGCTCTGGACACAGCGGACGCGCCCGCCCATGCGCTCGACCAGCGATGAATCGTCGGTACCGATAAAGCCCTCGGCGATAGCAGCGGCGTGAGCGCGCTTCATGGCGTCGACGCTAAAGATCTGCGGCGTCTGCGCGGCCCAGTACAGCTCGCGCGGCGGCGTCTCGACGATGTTGTCGCCATCGACGATCTTGAGCGTGTCGATCGCGGGCTGACCGCACACGATACCGTCGAGAGCACGGTCGCTCACGAGCACGTCGACCGCATGATCGATGGCCTCGGTCGTGATGAGCGGACGGGCGCCGTCGTGGATGGCGACATATTCGAAACCCGCCGGTACCGCATGCACGCCGGCACGGGTGGAGTCCTGGCGGGTGTCGCCGGCATCGGCAAAACTGATGGGCGTGTCATAGTCAAACGGGTCGATGGCCAGGCGGCGCATCTCGGCACGGCGCTCGGCAGGGCACACCACCACGATGTGGCCGACCTTGTTGCTACGATCGAACGCGCGGATGGACCAGCTCATGAGCGGACGGCCCGCCACGTTAACGAGCTGCTTGCCGCCGGGATTTCCAAAGCGCTGGCCGCTGCCGCCGGCAACGACCACGGCGCATACGGGCGCCATTATGCGTTCCCCTGTTTGGTACCCTTCATGCGGTACAGGGAGTCCGCAAGAATAGCAGGGTTGTTGACGCCAAAGTCGCCCAGGCGCTCCGGATCCTCGCTGATGTCATCCATGAGCTCCTGCAGCGAGCCGTACTCGTCGACGATCTTCTCGGCCACGCCGTCGCGCACGACGGACACGCGCGAAAGCGTGCGCAGGCCCAGCGGCGTCATGACGGAGTCCTCGTCCAGGTCGTCGTAACCCAGAACCGCCGCCACATGCTGTGGGTCGGACAGGTCCTTAGGCGTCATACGGCTCAGGTTGGCGCGGATCTTTTCGGCATTGGCCTCGGAGGAATCACTCGCATAGTCGCGAATCATCAGGTCGTACTCGGTATCCATGCTGGAGCCGGCGAGCTGCTCGAGCTGCATCTGCACGAGCTTGCCCTGGTTGCCCAGCTTGACAATGCAATCCTTAAGCTCAGTCTTTGCCTGCTGCATGATCTCGAAGCTCGAGAAAATCCCGGTGATATCGGCGAGCGTAACGTAGTCATCGAGCTCGAGGGCCGTCAGACGCAGCAGGGAGCGGTCGAGCGACTGACGGGTGGTCTGAAGCGTGGCGACGAGCTGGTTGACCGAGCTCATGATGGTGGTGACGGGCTGGATCTCATAGCTCTTGCCGTGAACGTACACGTTGACGACGGCACGACGGGCCGAGACCGAGATCACGATGGCATCGGTGAGCACCGACATGCGAGCGGCAGTGCGGTGACGCATGCCCGTCTCGCTC
The DNA here is from genome assembly GCA_900543045.1 of uncultured Collinsella sp. Lineage (GTDB taxonomy): Bacteria > Actinomycetota > Coriobacteriia > Coriobacteriales > Coriobacteriaceae > Collinsella. The sequence goes on along the minus strand of UQPT01000009.1, from coordinate 9,777 downwards.
GTGGCAAGCGAGGGATCGGGATTGAGGTGGAAGTTGGCGCGCAGGATCTGGGTGAGGTCGCCGTCGATAACGATGGCACCGTCCATCTTGGAGAGCTCGAACAGGCGGTTCGAGGTGAACGAAATGTTGAGTGGGAAGCCGTCGTTACCGGCAGCGAGCACGTTTTCGGTGTCGCCGACGCAGATAAGGGCACCCAGGTGACCGGCGATGATCATGTCGAGGGCGGTGCGGATCGGCTGACCAGGTGCCGTCAGGCGGATGGCCTGTTCCATACGCTTTTGCAGCTCGTTCTTATCCAAGGCATCGCTCCCATCGCATACGCTCCATAAACGCTAAATAGTTTCTCACGGTTTGTCCCCGCGGCGCTCGCGAAATCCGATGCTTACAGAATGAGCGAACACCGCTGAGAGCCTCAACCCAAATGAGCTGTTCATGTGGTAGCATCGGGATTCACATGAATGAGGGAGTAGTCGCGTGACCGGGTTCGCCTCCGGTGGCGCGGCAAGTCAACATACTGGCCGACACGGTCTGGCTTGCCTTAATGAACGAGACTCGTGGTTGTACGCGCGGCGCGTACGCCACGGGTCTTTTTTGTTGCTCCCCTGTCAGAAGTACACGCGGGTTCGCCCGCAAGGAGGGAGCCAAACCATGGGACTCGTAGAGCTCGTGCTGCTCGCCATTGGCCTTTCGATGGACGCCTTTGCCGTATCCATCTGCAAGGGCCTTGGCATGAAGAAGATCAACCTTAAGGTCGCCGTAGTGCTCGGCCTGTTCTTTGGCGGTTTTCAGGCCGGCATGCCCGTGATCGGATGGGCGCTTGGCAGCCAGTTTATGGGCATCATCGGCCCCATCGACCATTGGATTGCCTTTATCCTTTTGGCCTTCATCGGCGGCAAAATGCTGTGGGAGGCTTTTACCGAGGACGAGGATGAAGGCGACGGCAAGAATGCCGAAAAGATTGAACTGAGCGAGTACCTGATCCTCGCCATCGCCACTTCAATCGACGCCCTGGCCGTGGGCATCTCGTTCGCCGCGCTTTCGGTCGACATCGTTCCCGCTGTATCGCTTATCGGCGTCACAACGTTTATCTTCTCCGTCGCCGGCGTAGCGATCGGCCACACCTTTGGCGCGCGCTACGAAAAACCTGCCACCATCGTGGGCGGCATCGTGCTCATCCTCATCGGACTTAAGATCTTGCTTGAGCATCTGGGGATTTTGGCGCTGTAACGCCAAACACAATCGCTCAAAACTCAACGCCAGTACAAGGCCTCATGCAAAGTTTTGCATGAGGCCTTTTCGTGCAGACTTTTGCATGTCATACTGATATGCAAAAGTCTGCACGTTAGGAGATCGCCGTGAATACCCTTCCCATCACCACACCGCGCCAAGCTGGCATCTACGTGCGCCAGGCACGCGAGGCTCAGGGTCTCACCCGTGCCGCCCTCGCCAAAACGGCCAGTGTTTCAGAGCGCCTGCTCGCATCGCTCGAGCTAGGAGACGCCACCGGCATTCGACTCGACAAGTTGCTGTCCGTCTTTAACGCACTCGGCATAGGTCTCTTTGCGCAAAGCGATAACGACTCCATCGCATCGCCCTCCGAACATCCGACGACGAAAGCGGACCTCCCTATCGCGAACTCGAATGCCCTGCCAAAGCCAAGCGTAGGCAGACGACCCGCTCGACAGGGAACGCCATCTTCCTATGGTGCCTTGCTGGCCCAAATCGCAGCCGAGCAAGGCCTTTCCGACACTTCAGACCTCTCCTTTGACTGTAAGGTTGTGAAATAAATGGCAGAGATGGAGCTTGCGACCCTCATTTGTGGCGAAATCGCAGGCACTCTCCGGCAAGACGAGCATGGACTCTGCAGCTTTGTATACGCCCCAACCTATCGCGGAGCACCACTATCGCTTACAATGCCGCTTTCCAATCGCACGTATGGCCATAACATCGTCCGCCCGTTCCTATTTGGCCTTTTGCCCGACAGCCAAGAGCAGCGTCGCGCTATTGCCGCCGAGCATGACGTTGCATCCAACAACCCCGTCGCCCTCTTGTGCCATATCGGTCTTGACTGCGCAGGGGCCGTTCAGTTTTGTCGAACCGATCAATTAGGCGCCGCCCGCGGCAGGGTCTCGGCATACCGCCCGCTTACCAATTCTCAAATCGCTCACAAGCTCAAAGCAATTCGCGATGACGAAAGAGAGACATGGATGGGCTCCAACGAAAGCTGGTCCCTGGGCGGCAACCAAGGCAAATTTGCACTAGCTTGGCATGATGGCCAATGGTGCGAATGTCTAGGGTCATCCCCCACTACCCATATCTTCAAAAATGGTGTCGTTGGGTTCAAACATCAGGCCTTAAACGAATTCGTCTGCATGAAAACGGCTCGGCGTGTTGGCATTCCAACTGCCAACGTCTCCTATTGCACATTTGAAGACGAAGCCGCGCTCGTCGTTGAACGGTACGACAGAATTGTCAATAGCAGCGGAAATATCGAAAGGCTGCATCAGGAGGACTTTTGCCAGGCGCTCGGTGTATTGCCAAGCCAGAAATACACCGCCGACGGAGGACCAACCACACGAGACATCCAAGAACGACTGATTAACACAGTCCCCCACCACATGAATCTTGTGCTTTTTACCTATATGTTGTTCTATAACGCCATTATCGGAGCGCCTGACGCACACGCTAAAAACTACTCGCTCATCCTAGGTAAAGGCACAAACGCAGCGCTCGCACCCATGTACGATGTCGCATCGGGCTTGGCGTACGAGCGTATGCGCCGCCGGGCGCGCCTTGCCATGAGCGTTGGCGGCGAAAATCGAGTGGGGCGCATCGGTCCAGGCGCTATCCGCCGATACCACGGTATGGGCGACCCCGCGCTGGAGGCGGCGCTCACCGATGCCGGGCTATCCGAGAAGTTTTGCTTTGCGACCATGATGGACCTCGCCTACGAGGTGCCCATTTGCATGGAAGAGATCATGGACGAATACGCCGACCTGCCCGGCATGGCGGACCTGCGCGAGCACATGCTCGGCCCCGTCCGCGAAAACTGCCAGCGCACCCTCGACCTCATCAAGGCGGATATGGGCTAGGCGCCAATCAATCCACATTTCTTAAAAGAAGAGGGGGGCACCCGTCGCAAAAGTTCGGATGCCCCCTCTCGTAATGTCATTTGCAATCCGCTAGCACGTGGCTCGAACTGCTGCTAGCGCGACCCTTACGCGGCAAGGCGCTTGAGGACGTCGATGAGCAGCTCGTAGAAGCGCTCGGCAGAAGCGAGCTCCATGCTCTCGTCCGGGGTGTGGACATCGGAGAGCGTCGGGCCCACGGCGATGGCGTCCAGGCCGTGCAGGGCCTCAGCAAACAGGCCGCACTCAAGGCCAGCGTGAATGGACTCGATGCGCAGCTCGGAGCCAAAGAGCTCGCGATAGCTCTCGACAAAAACGTCGCGGACCGGCGAATGCTCGGCATAGCTCCAGCCGGGATACTCGAACTCGAACTTGGCGTCGAAGCCCAAGACATCGGCCAGCGTCTGCAGGCGGTCCTTGAACTCGTTCTGCAGCGAGGTGATCGAGGAGCGCGGGGACAGCATGATCTTGACCTGGTCGTCGGAAGTGGCGACCACGCCGATGTTGGAGGAAACCTCGACGGAGCCGTCAGTGGCGACGTTGCGGCGAATCACGCCGTTAGGGGCAAGACGCAGGGCGCGGATGAGGGCAAGCGCGGACTTCTGATCCATGGCCTCGACCTCGGCGTCGTCGGCAATCTCGACGGTGCAGGTAAAGCCGGGGTCGAAGACCTCGAGCTCGGCAGTGACGTCGGCGATGATGTCCTTTGCGATCTGGGCCGCGGCCTCGGCGGCAGCGTGGTCGGCGTAAACCAGCTCGGCCTTGCACTCACGGTTGATGGCGTTGTCCTTAGTGCCGCCGTTAAAGCTAACGATGGCGGGCTCGCCGGCGACCATCAGGCGGTCGATGATGCGGGCCATGATGAGGTTGCCGTTGCCGCGCTCCAGGTTGATATCGTTGCCGGAATGACCACCCAGTAGGCCGGAGATGTCGAGCGTGAGGGTGCTGCCGGTCTTGTGCTCGCGCACGATGGGGCAGGTGTAGGTAACAACGACGCCGCCAGCGCAGCTGACGGTGGCAACGCCCTCTTCCTCGGAGTCAAGGTTAATCATGGTGCGGGCGCTAATCTGGGACTTGTCGAGCGTCTCGGCGCCGACCAGGCCAGTCTCCTCGTCGGTGGTGAATACGCACTCGAGGGCGGGGTGAACGATCGAATCGTCGTTGAGCACAGTAAGCATCAGAGCGACAGCAATACCGTTGTCGGCGCCCAGGGTGGTGCCGTTAGCGGTGAGGACGCCGTCCTTCACGACCAGGTCGATACCGTCGGTCGTAAAGTCGTGCTCAACAGAGCCCAACTTGTCGCACACCATATCGATGTGGCCCTGCAGCATCACAGTCGGGGCATTCTCGGCGCCGGCAGAAGCGGGCTTGCGAATGATGACGTTGTAGACCTCGTCCTGGTACACATCGAGGCCGCGCTCCTTGGCAAACGCAACCAGGAAATCGCTGATGCCCTTCTCGTTGCCAGACCCACGGGGGATCGCGCTGACCTCCTCAAAGAAATGGAACAGCTGGGCGGGCTCGTAGCCGGTGATCTTGTAATCCATGGTGCCTCCTTGGCGCAACTGGTTAGACAGTAAGACATGCGCCTTGTATATTCCCAGACTTTGCGTGCATAAACCAGTCGAAAACGCCGAGCGCCCTCGCATCATCGGCTAACGGTGGGGAGACGCCACTTTATTAAGATAAAGCAGATTAGACGGGCCGCGCCGAAGGGACGTTGGACCCTTCAACCAACCTCAACGCTTGATCAACGTTTATGCATACGCCATTGACATGTTTAATGAGATCTACTTTGAACGAAGGGGGCTTTCCAACAGAAAAAGGGCGCTCCTTTGGAACGCCCTCGTGGACACAAGGTTTTGTTACGCCCTACAGCGCGCCGGAACCGGCTTGCATCATGCCGCCGGGGCCCGAGGTCACGCCGCCGCTCACGGGCGCGGCGTTGCCAGTGCGCGGTGCCGCCGGGGCGGTATCACCACCGAGCGTGCCCGCCGGACGCGGTGCCGGGATCTCGCCCGTGCCGTGGCTAAAGACAAACTTGCCATCGGCCACGTCGCACAGGACGGTATCGCCCTCGCCCCACTCGCCGGCCAGCAGCTCCTCGGACAGCGGGTCCTCGATGAGCTTTTGAATAGCACGGCGCAGCGGACGCGCACCGTTGGTGAGGTCGGTGCCCTCGGCCACGATCTTGTCATAGGCCGCATCGGTGAGCTTGATGTTCATGCCGTTGGCAATCAGACGCTGGCGCAGGTCGTCCACCAGCAGGTGCGCGATCTTGGTGAGATTCTCGCCCGAGAGCTTCTGGAACACCACGATGTCGTCGATACGGTTGAGCAGCTCGGGGCGGAACAGGCGCTTGAGCTCGCCCATCGCGCGACCACGGATCTCACTCGACGTGAGACCCTGCTCGCCGGTGGTGCCAAAGCCCACGCTCGCATCCTGCGCAATCTCGCGGGCGCCCACATTGGACGTCATGATGATCACGGTGTTGCGGAAGTCGACCGTCTTGCCCTGGCTATCGGTCAGGCGGCCCTCCTCCAGCACCTGCAGCAAGATGTTGAAGATATCGGGGTGCGCCTTCTCGATCTCGTCGAACAGCACGACCGAGTACGGGTGGCGACGAACGGCCTTGGTGAGCTGGCCGCCCTCATCGTGACCGACGTAACCCGGAGGGCTGCCGATGAGCTTGGAGACCTCGAACTCGCTACCGAACTCGGACATGTCGAAGCTGATGAGTGCGTCCTTGCTGCCAAAGAGGTACTCGGCGAGCGTCTTGGCAAGCTCGGTCTTGCCCGTGCCGGTGGGACCAAGGAAGATAAAGCTGCCGCCGGGGCGACGCGGATCCTTGAGCGGCGAGCGGCTGCGGCGCACGGCCTTGGCAACGGCCTCGACAGCCTCATCCTGACCGATGATGCGCGTCTTGAGCACGCTTTCGGCCTGCAGCAGGCGACGGCTCTCGCTCTCGGTAAGCGAGGACACCGGCACGCCCGAAGTCACGGACACGATATCGGCAATCTGACTCACATCGATGGTGAGCGGGCTGGCGTCAAGCTCGGCCGTCCAGGCAGCCTTGGCCTCGGCGAGTTCAATCTCGGCAGCCTTCTGCTGCTCGGTGATCTCGGCGGCCTTGTTCATGTCGTCGCTCTCGGTGGCCTCCTGCGCGGCGGCCTTGAGCTCCTCTATGCGATGCTCGGCCTCGCGCACCGGCTCGGGCGCGCGGTTGGCGGCGATGCGGGCGCGGGCACCGGCCTCGTCAATGAGGTCGATGGCCTTATCGGGCAGGAAGCGATCCTGAATGTAGCGGTTGGAAAGGTTCGCGGCGGCCTCGATAGCACCCTGCGTATAGCGCACATGGTGGTGCTCCTCGTAGCGCGGCTTGAGCGCGGTCAGGATCTTGACCGTGTCCTCGACGCTCGGCTCCTCGACATCGATGGTCTGGAAGCGACGCTCGAAGGCCGGGTCCTTGGTGAGGTACTTGCGGAATTCCTCGGCCGTGGTGGCGCCGATAATCTGGAAGGCACCGCGCGCGAGCACGGGCTTGAGCATGGAGCTCGCGTCGATGGAGCCCTCGGCAGAACCGGCACCGATGATGGTGTGCATCTCATCGATAAACAAGATGACGTCGTCGGCCTCGGTAGCCTCTTGGATCACGTTCTTGAGGCGCTCCTCAAACTCACCGCGATACTTGGCGCCCGCGACAAGACCCGGCAGGTCGAGCATCCAGATATTCTGGTTCATGAGGTTCTCGGGCACGTTGCCAGCAGCAATCTGCTGCGCCAGGCCCTCGACGATAGCCGTCTTGCCCACGCCGGGATCGCCCAAGATAAGCGGATTGTTCTTGGTGCGGCGCGAAAGGATCTCCATCATGCGCTGGACTTCCTTTTCGCGGCCAATCACGGGATCGAGCTCGCCGTCGCGCGCCTTTTGCGTGAGGTTGGTGGCGAACTGCTTGAGCGTGTCGGTGCCGCCCCCCTTTTGCTGAGATGCATCCGAGCCGCTAAAGAACGGCAGGCCCGCACCGGGACGACCAGCGCCAGCGCCAGCGAGCGGACGCTTCTTGTCCTGATCCTTGGCAGTGAGCTTTTCGATGGCCTTTTTAATGGAAGCAGACGACACGCCCAGGCGCATGAGGATGTCCATGGCCATGCCGTTGCCTTCTTCGACGATGCCGATCAGCAAGTGCTCGGTCGAAACGTAGGTCTGGTTGTTCTCGCGTGCCACGCGGAAGGAGCGCTCCATCACGCTAATGACGAGCGGCGTAAAGGCAAGCTTGGCAGCCTCGGTCTCCTCGCTGGGCTCGGGAACCGTGGTCTGGACCTCTTTGAGGGTATCCATGATGTCGTCGTAGGAGATATCGAGCGAGCGCAGCGCCTCAGCGGCAATGCCCTCGTCCTCCTTGGCGAGCGCGAGCAACAGATGCTCGGTACCCACCTTATTTGAATGAAGATCGAGCGCCTCCTGCTTGGCCATGGACATGACCTTGCGCGCGCGATCGGTAAAACGGTCTAACATGCTAGTTCCTCTTAGACGAGCTAGTTTTTTTCAAACGCAAAGCGCCACTCGTGGCGGCGCTTTGGTCTCTTTACCCATATGGAGTATATGTTAATCGCTGGGGCCTTTTCCGCATGCAGCCATACGACAACGTCTACAAAAAAGGAATTGCCAGGTGCGTCTGCATCGGCCCAACGAGCGTGGATTTTCGGACACCCATTCCACGAGCGTGGATAATCTCCCGTTTTGAGCCCGTAAACAAGCCAAAAACGGGAGATTATCCACGTTCATGTTTTGCGGATCAGTTTCATTTGCACCAATTAGCTGGTGTGGCGCCAGCGAGGGTCGGTGAGTGTACGCGCCACACCCAGGCCAACGGGCAAAAACGCCACGATGAGCACTGCACGCACAAACCAGCCGAGCATATTGACCGTGTCGAATGTGCACATGTAATACATCGAGCGATACAGATACAAGCCCGGCACCATAATGACAATCGATGGCACCGTGAGGGCGATACGTGGGTAGGTGAGCTTGATTTCGGCTAAGCTCGCGAGCAGCCCCGATACCAGCGCGCCGATAAACGCTGCCGCCTCGGGAGGCATACCTACGCTCAGGCCCAGAAAGGGAAACAGCGTCGGCGCATCGACGAGCGTAAGGCGCAAGGTATTGGACACGGCGCCGATCAGCCCAGCTGCCGCGGCCATCTTTACCGGGCTGTTGAACATCACCGAGAAGCCGAATACGCCAACGAGGCTCATCACCACGCGCAGGAGCGTAAGGGCAAGCGGCGAAAGGCCGAGCGGGGCAAAATCATCCGGTGCCAGCCCCACACACTCGGCAACCATCCAGCCCACAAGGGTCGCCATCACAATAATCGACACGGCATACGAAAGACGCTCAATGCCGCTTCGCATATCGAGCTTAGCGATGTCGAGGCCTGCCGTAATGAGGGGAAAGCCGGGAATCACAAAGAGCATGGCGCCGATATAGCCTTCTTGGTGCGACATTGCCCCCGGTACGACCTGGCCAAGGCCGAGCAATGCCAGCAGATACGAAACGCAAGCGAGCGCAACGCCAATCGTCAGCGCGCTAAACTGGCCAAGACCCTGCTTGAGAATATGAGAGCGAGCAAAGTTGCCAACACCAGCGCCTACGAATGCGCAGGCCATCTCGATAGGGCCGCCGCCGAGCAAAAAGACGAAGGCGCCGCAAGCACAAGCTGCCGCAAGGCCCTGTTGCCAGGGAGAGTAATCGGGTTTTGAACTCTCAACGGTCTTGAGCATCTCGTGGTATTCGTGCACGGTAAACCGGCGCCCATACGTCTCGATTTCCTTTAGGAAGCTCTCCATCATCCAAATGCGATGGGTATTGACTCCCGTTGTGGGCAGGCTGACAACCTCGTTAAAGCAGTGGCCATCTTCGATGCAGGTGCACTCAAACGACAGAAGACTTAAGTCAACGTGGACGGTGACACCGAGTACGGCGGCAACGCGATTCATGGTATCGCGTACACGCCAGGCACCCGTTCCGCTCGCGAGCATAAGCATACCGGTGCGGCAGATGATGGATGACTTATCGGTGAGCGGCGCATCGACGGCAAGCTCATCGCCTGCCGTCACGATCTGGTGCCAGTCTGTTTTCATATGGAGTGCGCCGGCACGAACACCGTGGTGCATGGGGGCTCTCGAAAGCAGCGAGTCAAGGCGCGAAGACTGTGGGGGCTCCGTTGATTCGTCCTCAACCTCATCAGTCTCTTCATCGACCAGATCAAATGAGTCAAGCGATGCCGGCTCGCGACGATCGATTAGCTCCTCATCCTCATCGTCAAAGTAATTGAACTGATCGAGCATGTCCTCTTCGATTGCACGCTCGCTCGCGTCGTCCATATAGACGCTCCCTTCCCACCGACTAACCCCCATCCTAGGCAGCGACGGCTAAAGGAAACATAAAAGAGACGGCTGCCATGCGAGCCATGTGCTCAATAGCCGTTGGGTAGTCGTTTAAGAACGTCCCCAATGACTATTGACGGCCAAGGCAACGCCGATGTATTGGCAACGTCAGCGAGCGGGCCGCATTTGAGACAAGATGACGTCAAACGAAAGGGCGCTGACCTTCTGGTCGCGCCCTTGAAATTGAACGGCAGATTGTCCAA
>UQPT01000008.1:0-48144 GCA_900543045.1 uncultured Collinsella sp. | reverse complement strand
TATCCGCCGCAGGACGGCGGCCTGGGCTTCCACTACAAGTGGGACATGGGCTGGATGAACGACACCCTTCACTACATGCAGACCGATTTTCCGTGGCGCCCCGGCAACCACGGGCTACTCACGTTCTCCATCATGTACGCCTTTACCGAGAACTTTATTTGCCCGCTGAGCCACGACGAGGTCGTGCACGGCAAGTGCTCGCTTATCGGCCGCATGCCGGGCGACTGGTGGCGCCAGTTTGCCGGCCTGCGCACGCTGGCCTTCTACCAGATGACGCATCCCGGTGCCAAGCTCAACTTTATGGGCAACGAGATCGGTCAGTTTATTGAGTGGCGCTACTACGAGTCCATCCAGTGGTTCCTGACCGAGGAGTACGAGACCCACAAGCATCATCAGGCGTTCATTAAGGCGCTCAACCACCTGTACACCGCCGAGCCAGCTCTGTACGAGCGCGGCTACACCGACGATGGCTTTACCTGGATCGATGCGGACAACTCCAAGCAGTCCATCGTGAGCTTTGTGCGCCAGGGAGAGGACATCGACGACGACCTGGTGATTCTGATCAACTTTGATCCGGCGAGCTACGAGAGTTTCCGCGTGGGCGTGCCGCGCGAGGGCGACTGGGAGGTCATCTTTGACTCTGACCGTCCCGAGTTTGGCGGCAGCGGTTATGCCGGCGAAGAGCCCTACACCTGCTCGAGCGAGCCCTATCCCTGGAACGGGCAGATGGACTCCATTGAGATTAAGGTGCCCGGTCTGGCAGGCGTGGTGCTTAAGCGCCGCGGTCCCAGCAGCTATAAGCCGCCCGTGGTCGAGGAGCCCAAGGCTGCGCCCAAAAAGCGCACGTCCTCGGTGAAGCCCAAGCCTGCGGCTGCTAAGAAGGCTCCGGCTAAGGCCAAGGCTACGACGACCAAGGCCAAGGCTGCCGCAAAGCCCGCTGCTAAGGCCGCAGCCAAGAAACCGGCTGCCAAAAAGGCCGCTACCAAGGCCAAGTCTGCTTCTGTTAAGCCGTCTGCCAAGGATGCGTAACAAAACCGTTACAGCTGTAATTACCCGCCCCGACGAGGCGTAGGATACAAGTCATAACCGTTCCGGGAGAAACATCCCCGGGGGAAGGAACGTATGAATAAGATCTTCGACAACAAGCAGGAGTTTACCGAGCTCTATCGCGATGCCGTCATGAGCATTAGCGGCAAGAGCGTCGAGGCCGCCAGTGACCTCGACCGCTTTAACGCCCTAGCCAAGCTCGTGGCCGAGAAGGCGCGCACCGTTGCCACCAAGAGTGACGCCCGCGTCACCGCCGAGGGCAAGAAGCGCGTGTACTACTTCTCGATCGAGTTTTTGATCGGCCGCCTGCTCGACAACTACCTGCTCAACTTTGGCGTGCGCGACATGGTCGCCGAGGCGCTCGACGACATGGGCTTCGACCTGTCCGTCATCGAGAACCAGGAGCCCGATCCGGCTCTGGGCAACGGCGGCCTGGGCCGTCTGGCCGCATGCTTCTTGGATTCCATGGCAGCCGAGGGCATCGCCGGCTATGGCAACGGCATGCGCTACCGCTACGGCCTGTTTAAGCAGGAGATCGTCAACGGCAGCCAGGACGAGACCACCGACGAGTGGCTCACCCATGGCTATCCCTGGGAGGTCCGCCGTCAGGACAAGGCCGTGACCATTAAGTTTGGTGGCCATGTTGAGGGCTTTGAGGAGAACGGCCGCACGTTCTACCGCACGGTGGACACGCAGGACATCCTGGCCGTTCCTTATGACATCCCCGTGGTGGGCTATGCCGGCGAGACCGTCAACAAGCTGCGCGTCTGGGCTGCCGAGCCGGTCGTGGAGCACTTCGATCTGGAGGCCTTCAACCGCGGCGACTACGCCCTGGCCGATGCCGAGCGCGCCGAGGCCGAAGCCATTAGCGCCATCCTCTACCCCAACGACGCCGGCGAGCACGGCCGTCTGCTGCGCCTGAAGCAGGAGTACCTGTTTGTCTCGGCCGGCATCTACAGCCTGCTCGACACCTTTGAGAAGGAGCACGGCGAGAACTGGGAGCTGCTGCCGCAGTTTGTGGCCATCCACACCAACGACACGCACCCTGCCATGTGCGGCCCCGAGCTCATGCGTATCCTCATCGACGAGAAGAAGCTTGAGTGGGATGACGCCTGGAACATCGTGACGCAGGTCGTGAGCTACACCAACCACACCATCCTGCCCGAGGCCTTGGAGAAGTGGCCCATCGGCACGTTCTCCAAGCTCCTCCCCCGCGTGTACCAGATCATCGACGAGATCAGCCGTCGTTGGCACGAGTCGTTCGACACCACGAAGGAGGGCTGGCAGGAGCGTCTGCGCCAGACCGCCATCCTGTGGGACGGCGAGATTCGCATGGCCAACCTGTCTGTGATCTGCAGCCACAGCGTCAACGGCGTGGCCAAGATCCATTCCGACATCATCAAGAACATCGTGCTCAAGGACTTCTATGCCCTGACGCCCGAGAAGTTTAACAACAAGACCAACGGCATCTCGCACCGTCGCTTCTTTGCCGAGGCCAACCCCACCTACGCCAGGCTCGTGACCGAGGGCATTGGCGATGGCTGGCTCAAAGACGCCTTTGAGCTTGAGAAACTCAAGGAGTTTAAGGACGACACCGAGTTCCTGAAGGCCGTGGGTGCCTCCAAGCGCGCCAACAAGGAGCGTCTGGCCGCCTACGTCAAGGCCGAGACCGGTCTGGTTATCGACCCCAACACCGTCTTCGATGTCCAGGTAAAGCGCTTCCACGCCTATAAGCGCCAGCTCATGAACATCATGAAGGTGATGGACATCTACAACCGTCGCATCGCCGATCCTAACTTCCACGTGACGCCGACGACCTTCATCTTTAGCGGCAAGGCCGCCTCGAGCTACACCTTTGCCAAGGAGACCATCCGCCTCATTAACTCCGTGGCCGAAGTCATCAACAACGATGCCCGCGTCAACGAGGTCATGAAGGTCTGCTTTATCCCCAACTTCCGCGTGAGCAACGCCCAGCTCATCTACCCCGCCGCCGAGATCTCGGAGCAGATCTCCACGGCCGGCAAGGAGGCCTCGGGCACGTCCAACATGAAGCTCATGATGAACGGCGCCATTACGCTGGGCACCCTCGACGGCGCCAACATCGAGATCGCCGACCTGGCCGGTCGCGAGAACGAGGCCATCTTTGGCCTGACCGCTCCCGAGGTCGAGCAGCTCTGGGCATCCAACAGCTACTTTGCGTGGGATACCCTCAACGGCGACCGCGAGCGTCTGGGCCGCGTGATGGACGAGCTCAAGGACAACACGTTTGCGGGTCTTTCGGGCAACTTCGAGAGCATCTACAACGAGCTCATGAACAACAACGACCCCGACCTGGTCATGGCTGACTTCCGTAGCTACGTGGATGCATGGGAGAACCTCACGGGCAGCTACGGCGACCAGGAGACCTGGAACCGCAAGGCCTTGCTCAACACCGCCTCCTCCGGCTGGTTCTCGAGCGACCGCACCATTCGCGAGTACCGCGACGAGATCTGGCACGCGTAAAGGCGCGCGAGCTCCCTTTGCCGCACGGCATTACTCGACGGGCGCGACCGAGCGCCGCGCCCGTCGCAAATGGGTTTAGGAACATCGATGACAGAAGGAGAAATCGATGAGTAAGAAAGAATACATCGCGATGCTCCTCGCAGGAGGACAGGGCAGCCGATTGGGGGCACTCACCCAAAAGATCGCCAAGCCGGCGGTTAGCTTTGGTGGCAAGTTCCGCATTATCGACTTTTCGCTGTCCAACTGCTCCAACTCGGGCATCGACACGGTGGGCGTTCTGACGCAGTACCGTCCCTACCTGCTGCATGCCTACGTGGGCTCCGGCGAGGCGTGGGATCTGGACAGCCGCGACGGCGGCGTGTCGATCCTGCCGCCGTACGAGACGCAGACCGGCGGCGCCTGGTATGCGGGCACGGCCGACGCCATTACGCAGAACCTCGACTACATCAAGGCCAACGACCCCAAGTACGTCCTGATTCTTTCGGGCGATCACCTGTATCGCATGGACTACCGCAAGATGCTCAAGACGCACATTGAGAACAACGCCGACCTCACGGTGAGCGTTATGCCCGTGCCGTGGGAGGAGGCCAGCCGCTTTGGTATCCTGACCACCGACCCCGAAGACGGCCGCATCACCAAGTTTACCGAGAAGCCCGAGAAGCCCGATTCGAACCTCGCGTCCATGGGCATCTACATCTTCTCGGCCGACGTGCTGATCGAGGCGCTCGAGGAGGACGCTCTGGACCAGCGCTCGAGCCACGACTTTGGCAAGGACATCATCCCCAAGCTGCTCGGTGAGAACAAGCGCCTGTACAGCTACGAGTTCCACGGCTTCTGGAAGGACGTCGGCACCATCGCCAGCTTCCATGAGACCTCGATGGACCTGCTGGGTAATAACCCCGAGTTCGATCTGTTCGACAAGAACTTCCCCATCATGTCCAACATCACCACGCGTCCGCCGCACTACATTGGCCCGGACGGCCGCCTAGACGACTGCCTGGTCTCCAATGGCTGCAAGATCTACGGCACCGCTCGCCACTCGATCCTTTCGACCGATGTCATCATCGAGGAGCGCGCCGTGGTCGAGGACTCCGTGCTGCTGCCGGGTGCGCACGTTAAGAGCGGCGCGCACATCTGCCGCGCTATTTTGGGCGAGAACTCCACGGTCGAAGAGGGCGTGAAGCTCGGCTCTGTCGATACCACCAAGGATACGGCCGTCGTTGGAAATGACGTCGTTATCGGGAAGGGGGAATGATCCGATGATCAATCGCAAGGCCATCGGTTATATCACCGCTAACTACTCTTCGTCCTACGGCAGTGTCCTGCTCAAGGACCGCCCCATCGCGTCCGTTCCGTTTTTGGGCCGCTACCGCCTGATCGACTTTCCGCTGTCCAACATGATGAATGCCGGCATTAAGACCGTCGGCGTCGTCATGCCGGGCAACTACCGCTCGCTGATCGACCACGTGGGCTCTGGCAAGGACTGGGGCCTGGACCGCAAGAAGGGCGGCCTGTTCATGGTGCCCGGCAACGCGTATGGCACCACCAAGGGCGGCATGCGCTTCCTGCTGCGCGACATCATCTCCAACAAGACGCTGTTCCAGCGCTCGGAGAAGCCCTATGTCGTGATGATGGGCACCAACATCATCTTTAACATGGACCTCAACACCATCATCGAGGCGCACGAGAACTCCGGTGCCCAGATGACCGTGGTGTACTGCAAGGCCACGCGCAACGTCGATGATGAGACCAAGCTCGAGATTAACGAGAACGGCCGCCTGACGGGCGTGAGCGCCGGCGTCGTGTACGGCGACAACGCCTCTATGGACTGCTGCATCGTCAACCGCGAGACGCTGCTCGAGATTATCGACCACTACCAGGCCGCCGACTATCTGGACCTGCTCGAGGCACTCCAGGGCGACTTTGGCAACATCGACGTGTGCAGCTACGAGTACAAGGGCGAGGTCGTGGGCGTGTTTAGCGAGAAGTCGCTGTATCGCCGCAGCATGGACCTGCTCGACCAGACCGTGGCCGACCAGCTCTTTGACCCCGAGCGCCCGATCCTGACCAAGGCCCACGACGTGCCGCCTTCGCGCTATGCGACCGGCAGCCACGCGTGCAACTCGATCATCTCGGCCGGCTGCATCATCAAGGGCACCGTGCGCAACTCAATCCTGTCACGCGGCGTCGTGGTCGAGGAAGGAGCTTCGGTGACCAACTCGATCATCAACCAGAGCTGCATCATCAAGAGCGGCGCCCGCGTTGAGAACGCCATTCTGGACAAAAACAACGTGGTTCCCACCAACACCGAGCTTCGCGGCACGCCCGAGAACATCCTGGTGCTGGGCAAGGCTCCGTTAACTTCCGACACCACCATCGTACGTTAACGTTGGCACCGCAACATCGCTCGTAACATGTAGAATAGCCGCCCGGTTAGCGCCAGGCGGCTATTCTCGAATTGCAACATGGGAGACAATATGGCAGATTCCAGCAAAAAGATGCAGATCGTGTTTGCCTCGGCCGAGTGCGCACCGTTTGTTAAGACCGGTGGCCTGGGCGACGTGGCGGGTTCGCTGCCTGCGGCGCTTGTGCGCGCCGGCGCCGAGGTTATCGTGATGGTGCCCAAGTACGCCACCATCAAGGATGAGTACAAGGCGCAGATGGAGCACTTTGCCGACTTTTACGTGAGCCTGGGCTGGCGCAACGAGTACTGCGGGCTCGAGAAGCTCGAGCACGACGGCGTCACCTATATGTTCATCGACAACGAGCGCTACTTTGCGCGCGACTATCCGTACGGCTTCTTTGATGACGGTGAGCGCTTTGCGTTCTTCTCCAAGGCCATCACCGAGAGCCTGCAGCACCTGCCAGCCGGCTTTGAGTGTGACATCCTGCACTGCAATGACTGGCAGACGGCACTGGCGCCCGTGTTCTTGCGCGAGTTCTACCAGGGCCTGCCGCTGTACGACCGCGTCAAGACCGTGTTCTCGATCCACAACGTGGCGTTCCAGGGCCAGTTTAGCGACACCGTGATGGAGGACATCCTGGGCGTGGCGCACATTCCGGCGGCCGCCTCGCAGCTGCGTTGCGACGCCTGCAGCATCAACTACATGCTGGGCGCGCTGCGCTATGCCGATGCCATCACCACGGTGAGCCCCACCTATGCCAACGAGATCCAGACGCCCGAGTTTGGCGAGGGCCTGGACGGCGTGCTGCGCGAGCGTTCGTATGCGCTGCAGGGCATTTTGAATGGCATCGACGTGGCAGGCTTTGACCCGGCGACCGACAAGCGCATTGCCGCCAACTACACCGTCGGGGACCGTTCCGGCAAGGCCGTGTGCAAGGCCAAGCTGCAGGAAGAGCTGGGGCTCGAGGTTCGCGACGACCGTCCGCTTATGGTCATGGTCACGCGCCTGACGCGCCAGAAGGGCATGGACCTGGTCATGTACGCGCTCGACCGCATTCTGGCCGGCGGCGTGCAGGTGGCGGTGCTGGGCACCGGCGACCGCGACTACGAGGACGGTCTGCGCTACTTCCAGGACAAGTACCCCGGTACCATGGCCGCACGCATCGAGTTCGATCCTGCGCTGTCGCAGCGCATGTATGCCGCCGCCGACATGTTCCTAATGCCTTCGAAGTTTGAGCCCTGCGGCCTGTCGCAGATCATCGCCATGCGCTACGGCACCCTGCCTATCGTGCGCGAGACCGGCGGCCTGAAAGACACTGTGATTCCGTATAACGAGTTTACCGGCGAGGGTACGGGCTTCTCGTTTAGCAACTTTAACGGCGACGAGATGGGCGACGCGGTGTTCCGCGCGGCGCGTCTGTTCTGGGATAACCACGACGCCTGGAACCAGCTGGTCACGCAGGCCATGAGCCAGGACTTTAGCTGGACGCGCTCGGCCGACAAGTATCTGGACCTGTATTTCTTTATGCATCCGGAGATTGAGAGGCCGGCACCCGTGGTTGAGGCTGCGGCTGTCGAGGAACCCAAGGCTGAAGAGAAGCCAGATGAAGCTGAGCCCGTTAAGGCCGAGCCTGAGGTGAAGGCTGAGGCTACTCCCGAGCCCGAGCCTGAGGTGAAACCCGCCGCGAAGCCTGCGGCCAAGAAGACCACGACGCGTAAGACGACGGCCAAGAAGGCCACGACCACGAAGGCCGCTGCGAGCAAGACCACCGCTGTCAAGACAACGACCTCGCGCAAGCGCACCACCGCAGCTGCCAAGAAGGCCGCCGAAGCCGAGGCTGCTCCCGAGGTAAAGGCCGACGCCGTCGAGGCTAAGGCTGCGGCAAAGGCACCGGCCAAGGCCGCTACCAAGAAGACGACTGCGACCGCCAAGAAGGCAACAGCTGCCAAGAAGACCACAACAACGAAATCGACGACCACGAAGGCCGCCACAACCAAGGCAGCCACAAAGCCAGCCGCCAAAGTCGAGGGGACACCCGCCGAGCCCAAGGCCGAGGCAGCTGTCGAGGCCAAGCCGACCGCCAAGACCACCACGCTCAAGCGCGCAACGACGACGGCCAAGAAGTCCACGACCAAGGCTGCTGCTCCCAAGGCAGAGGCCAAGGCCGAGGACAAGCCCACAGTAAAGGCCAAGCCGGCACCGAAGCCCGCTGAGGTCAAGACCGCTCCGAAGGCTACGGCAAAGGCCGAGCCTGTCAAGGAGGCCCCGGTCTCCCCCGCCGCTTCGGCCGAGGAAAAGGCTCCGACCAAGAAGACCTCCGTCCGCAAGGCAACAGCCACCCGCAAGCGCCGCTAATCCAGACGATCCAAAACCTCATCAAACCCTAAGCAAGGGGCGCTCCAACCGGGCGCCCCAAGCAGGCGCCTCTTCTTGGTTGAACCCCGCATTAAAAAGAGGGCCGGTTTACTACGACAAAATGGCTCCGGCCGACCACGGCGAGTAATCATCGAAATTGGCAACGCTTCTACCTGCAGTTTTAATATCACTAAAATGACTGTGGTTGAGATCATTCAATTCGTCGTAGTAAACCGGAGCTGTTTTGTTTGGCTACAAATACTATCTACATAGGCGTTTTCGAGTATCGCGATAATGTGGATGGTAAAACGATTTTCTAGGACAACCGTTCGCCGATAATGAGCGGCTGTAGTTTATACAACTAAAATGCAACGATATACTTAAGTACTGTGCGTTTAGCCCATGGCCCGTTGGCCATGACTGTATAGAACTGGACCGTACTATGAGATTGATTCACAACAGCCGCCTGCCGCAGTTTCGCACTCCGTTTGGCGCTGTGACCACTGGAACTTCCGTTGCACTCTCGGTGATTTTGGAGGATGCCGACCCCAACCAGGCAACGCTTACGCTGCGCACCTGGGTCGATGAAATCGGTGAGTCTCTGTATCCCATGACGCACGAGGGCGACGGCATATTTACTGCAGAGCTTGAGTGCACCGAGCCCTGTCTTATCTGGTACAGCTTTATCTGCAATATCGAGGGCCAGCCCGAGGTTCGCCTAGGCGCGCCGCAAGGTCGCGCCGGCGGCGAGGGCGTAACCTACGACTACGCCGAAGTGCCGTCGTTCCAGGTCACCGTCTACAAGCACCGCGAGAACCGTCCCACCTGGTACGAGCGCGGTATGGTCTACCAGATCTTCCCCGATCGCTATGCTCGCGACGAAAACTGGCGCGAGCGCACGCTGGCCGAAGTCGAAAAGCCACGCAACGGAATCCAGCGCCGCATGGTCGAGGACTGGAACGAGCCGCCCGTGTACGAGCGTGCCGAGGACGGATCCATCAAGACCTGGGACTTTTACGGCGGCTCGCTCAAGGGTATCCAAAATGACCTGCCCCGCATCGCCGAGCTGGGCTTTACGGCCATCTACCTCAACCCCATCTTTGAGGCCGCGAGCAACCACCGCTACGACACGGCCGACTACACCAAGATCGACCCAATCCTGGGCACCGAGCAGGATTTTACCGAGCTGTGCCAGGCAGCCGAGAAGCTGGGCATCTCCATCATCCTGGACGGCGTCTTTAACCATACGGGTGACGACTCCATCTATTTCAACCGCTACGGCAACTACCCCGGCGTGGGCGCGTGGCAGAGCGAGGACTCGCCGTGGCGCGATGCGTTTTATTTCCACGAGGACGGCTCGTACGACTGCTGGTGGGGCGTGGGCAACATGCCCGCCATCAATGAGAGCTCCGAGCTGGTACGCGAGCGGCTTCTGGGCAAGGACGGCGTGATCCGCAAATGGCTACGTGCCGGCGCTCATGGCTGGCGCCTGGACGTCGCTGACGAGCTTTCCGACGACTTCCTGGCCGAGATCAAGAAGGCCGTGATCGCCGAGAAGCCCGACGCACTGCTACTCGGCGAGGTCTGGGAAGACGCCTCTAACAAGATAAGCTATGGCCATTTGCGTCGTTACCTGCAAGGATCCGAGCTTGACTCGGCTATGGATTACCCCTTCCGCGACATGGTCATCGGCTTTTTGATGGGCTACAAGAACGCCTACCAGGCAGCCGAGGATATCGAAACCCTGCGCGAGAATTATCCGCGCGAAGCCCTGTCCTGCGCGCTCAACCTGCTGTCGAGCCACGACCGTCCGCGTATCATCTCGGTGCTCGGCGGCGGCCCCGACGAGTCGCAGCTGCCCGAGTGCGAGCGCAGCAAATGGCGCCTGGACGAGAACTCGATGGGCCTGGCCAAGAGCCGTTTTTGGCTCGCCACGCTCATGCAGATGACCTTCCCCGGCGTGCCTTCGATCTACTACGGCGACGAATACGGCCTGGAGGGTCTAACCGATCCGGGCAACCGCCGCACCCTGCCGACCAAGGACCAACTGCACGACTTCGACACGCTGGCTATTGTCAAAAACGCCTCCGCCGTACGCCGCGCACTGCCGTTTATGATCGACGGCGAGATCAAGGCCTTCGCGCTCAACGAAGAGGTGCTGGCATACAACCGCACGGGCAAGGATGGCGAGTCCGCGACGGTTATCATCAACCGTAGTCTGCGCAATTCGCACCGCGTGACGATTCCGGCGCTCGATGAATGCGCGAGTGACGTGATCAGCGGTCACGAGTGCGAGATCCACAACGGCACGGTCACGCTCGATTTGTATCCGCTGGGCTCGTCGATCATCTATCATCATGCCGAGCATCGCCTGCAGGAGCCGCTCGATCACGGCGCGGGCGTTGTGTGCCATATCACCTCGGTACCGACCGATGACTGCAAGCCCGGCACGATCGGCGCACCCACGCGTCGCTTTATCGACCATCTGTCCGCTATGGGCATGCGCTACTGGCAGGTCCTGCCTGTCAACCCAACGGACTTCTTCCGCTCCCCTTACGCCGGGCCTTCGGCCTTTGCGGGCAATATTGACCTGCTGCCCGAGAGCCAAGAGGAGCTGGCGGCCGACTTTGAGACTTGGAAGGCCCGTGGCGGCGAAGATGCCGATCCGCTCTACACCGCGTTTAAACATCGCAACGCCGATTGGCTCGAGAAATACTGCGTCTACATGGCCGTTAAGAAGTACTTTGAGGGCGAGTCGCGCCACGATTGGCCGACGGATGTCGCGCGCTACAACGAGCACCTGATTGACGACAAGCGTTTCCACGACGAGGCAGAGCTGCAGGCGTACATGCAGTACCGCTTTGACCTAGCCTGGTGCGAGCTCATGAACTACGCGCACAAGAAGGGCATCGAGGTCATCGGCGATATCCCGATGTATGTCTCGGACGATTCGGCCGATGCATGGAGCGAGCCCGAGAACTTCTGGTTGTCCGATACCGGCAAAGCGATTGAGATTTCCGGTGCGCCGCCCGACAACTTTGCGCCCGAGGGCCAGGTGTGGGGCAACCCCACCTTCCGTTGGGATCACATGAAGCAGAACGGCTATAGCTGGTGGATGGACCGTCTGCGTCGCGCGTTCTCGCTCTACGACCGCGTGCGTCTGGACCACTTCCTGGGCTTCCACAGCTACTTTAGCATCCCCGCCGGCAAGGCCTGTGCCGATGGCCGCTGGCTTGCGGGCCCGGGCAAAGACCTGTTCCAGACCGCCTATGACGAGCTGGGTCCGCTCAACTTTATCGCCGAGGACTTGGGCTATCTGACGCCCGGTGTTCGCGCCATGGCTTCGACTTGCGGCTTCCCCGGTATGGACGTACTGGAGTTTAGCGATTACGACGTTCGTTGCGGCGTGCACCCTACGCCCGGCAAGATCCTGTACACATCGACTCACGACACGTCGACGCTCGCGGGTTGGTGCACGCGCTCCTTTGCGGGCGGCGACGAGCCGAGCGGTGTTGAGGTGGCAGCCAAGCTGATGAGCGACGCGCTGACAAGCGACGCTCCCCTGGTGATGATGCCGCTGCAGGACGTGCTGGGGCTTGGCGACGACACGCGAATGAACGTACCGGGCGTGGCCACGGGCAACTGGACCTGGCAGGCTGACGAGGCCGACGTTGCGGCCGCTGAGGGCAAAACCGCACAGCTCCTGCGCAACACGCATAGATTCTGGGGCGAAGCGTGATAAAACGCCCGATATAGGGTACAGTTACAGACGTTTGAATTTTTGCGGGCAGAGTAATCTGCCCGCTTTGTGCTGAAAAGGAAGTATTATGGCGCGCTACGATTACAAGTGCTCGAGCTGCGGCAACGTGTTTGAGGTTGAGCATCCCATGTCCGAGACCCCCGAGGTCGTGTGCCCCAACTGCGGCGCTCCGGCCGCCAAGACGTTCTCGGCCAGCGGCATCAAGTTTGAGGGCAGCGGCTTCTACAACACCGACCAGCGCAGCGGTGGCTCAAGCACCAGCGCCACCAGCGGCTGCTGCGCCAACTGCCCGCATAACCACTAGAAACCAATCAGCCCCGCGACCGACACCAATCGCGGGGCTGTTTCTTTAGCTGCCCAGGCTTCCTTATGAGTTGCGGTGAAATAAGGACTGTTTGGCGGGCAGAAGCCGCTATTCAATCCCTATTTCACCGCAACTTAGTCGTTACTTGTGGACCAGGCGGGCGCAGAAGTGGCCGTCGTAGGAGTCGGCATTTACCGGCACGCTTTGGAAAAGGCCTCGAGAGTTTTGGCGTACGGAAACGAGCTTCTTGGCCTGATCGAACTCGGGGAGTTGCAGAATCTGCGCCTCGGAAAGCGGTGCCACGTTAAAGCCGGCACCCTCGGGAGAGCTCAGGAAAGCGTCCACCACCTGCGTGTTCTCCTCGTCGAAGACCGAGCATGTCGCATAGATGAGCTCGCCGCCGGCAGTCACGCGCTCAGCAGCCTCTTTGAGCATCGTCAACTGCAGCTTGGGCAGCTCAACCGTCACATCTTTTTCGGTCAGGCGCCACGGGATCTCGGGATGACGGCGCATGGTACCGGTGCCCGAGCACGGCGCATCGATAAAGACCGTGTCGAACTTAACCGGCTCGCCAAGCATGGCATCAAACGATGTGAGCACCTCATCAAGCTCGCAAGCATCACCCGAAACCGTGCGAACGCCCTGAATACCGGCCTTATGCAGACGAGCGAGATTCAGATCGCACTTGCGATCATGCAGATCGAGCGCCGTATGCTGACGCTCATAGCCCGCACGCTTGGCCTGGCACATCATCACATAGGTCTTGGTGCCACGGCCGGCACCAATCTCAAGGCAGCTACCAGGGCGAGTGGCAGCTGTGGCGATAAGCTGCGCGTTGAGATCGGATGCCACCGCGGCAGCACGCTCAAACACACCCGAAGCAACGGTAACCTGGGCATCAACCGGGGCATGGCAGCCCGGGAACACGGGTGCCACAAGCTGCGATAGGTACGGATCAGGTTTGGTTGCAAAGGCGTTCTCGTGCAAAGCGAGCGGCGCGGGCGCCAGATTGCCGGCGAAGCCGAGCGCACCCTCTGGAGTGTCAAACGACGCCATAATGCGAGCGCATAGCCAGCGCGGAAGTCCCATCAGGCGCGACAGACGAACCAAGCGTCGCTCGGACTCATCCACGTCGGATGCCGTGGCAAAGTCCTCAACGTTGTCCGCAACCTTGTGCAGCACCGCGTTTGCCAGGCCCGCAGCAGACTTAGCACCACTGCGCACCAGCTCAACACCCTGGCTCACGGCAACGCGGCCCGGCGTATGCAGGTAGAGCATCTCGAAGGCCGAGATACGAAGCGCCATGCGAACGCGCGGCGCAACCTTTTTGGGTTTATCGAGAAACTGATCGAGCAGCTCGTCCAAAATACCCTGCGTGGCGGCCACGCCCAGCGCCAAGCGGGCGGCAAAAGCGGAATCGCGCTGGTCAATAGCCTTGGCCGAAGCGCGAGAGGACAGCACGTCGCGCGCATACATGCCGCGGCGATCGGCCTCCATCAGTACATCGAGCGCAAGCTTGCGCGCGGGAGACAGCTTGCTCATGACAAAACACCCCACGAAAGATCGGCACCCTGCAGGCCAGCAGCCCAAGCAGAAGCGGCCATAGCACGCTTGCCATCAGGCTTAACCTCGAGCAACTCAACCGAGCCATCGGAAAGGCCAAGGTAAACACGCTTAGCCTGAACGAGAACCTGACCCTCGCCAAGCGACACATCAGCCGCCGCAGCATCGAGCACACGCACGGTCTTGCCGGCAATCACGCAACGAGCAGGCGCGGTATCGGACGAGGCCAGCACATGACGCACGCAATCAAGCGCCGCCATGTGCGGATCCAAGCGCATCTCCTGCTTAGAAATCTTGGCAGCATGGGTAACGAGCGCCTCGTCCTGTTCGATCCACACGGCGGTGCCATCGGCAAGAGAAGGAAGCGTATCGGCAAGCAGTTTGCCGCCGAACTCAGCGAGCTCCATGGTCAGCGCCTCAGCATGCTTACCGGAAACCAACGTGGAAGCCTGAGCACAATAAGCACCAGTATCCACGCCGTGCCCAATGCGCATGATAGAAACGCCAGCAACCTCATCACCAGCGAGAATCGCACGCTGAATAGGAGCAGCCCCACGCCAACGAGGCAGCAGCGAAGCATGAACATTCACAATACCAAGCGGCGCCATATGCAGCACCTCATCGGGCAAAATGCAACCATAGGCAGCCACACAGAAAATATCAGCCTGGGCAGCCTGGAGCACCTCAACAACCTCAGGCGTCATACGATTAGCCTCAACAACCGGCAACCCCAGCTCAAGCGCCTTGGCCTTAACAGGAGAAGGCTCAAGCTTCTTACCACGCCCACGAACAGCATCAGGACGAGTAACAACAAGCGCAATCTCGTTCCCAGCCTCAACAAGCGAAGTCAAAGAAGGCACAGCAAAATCGGGCGTACCCATAAACACAATACGCATAAAGATCGTCTCCCCTCAACCAAAGCCGAGACGGCTACAAAGAGCAGCGGAAAGCCAAGTCACCAGCCCATCCGCAATAATATTTCAACAAGAACAAATATACCCAAAACCAAAGAAAGAGCCGCAATAAAAGCAGCTCTTCCAGCAAACCACCCATCAGCGAAGACGCCCATCCCTGGCCCGACGGCACCCGGGCGAGTCAAGCAGCGTCAACGTAGTCCCCGGGGCGCCCGCCTATATCGTTCCGCGCGCAGTTTCGCAGCGCAGCGAGAATGTTTGAGCACGGAGGAATTACCCCGCCACCCCCGGGGCGCCCTCCGTCAGTAACCAGTCCTACTCGAGCTCAAACGCACCCGTGTACAGCTGGTAGTAGTACCCGCGCTTGGCGATCAGCTCGTCGTGGTTGCCGCGCTCGATGATGCGGCCGTGGTCCAGACAGATGATCGCGTCAGAGTTGCGCACGGTGGACAGGCGGTGTGCGATGACAAACGTCGTGCGGCCTTCCATGAGTTTATCCATGCCCGCCTGCACGATGGCCTCGGTGCGGGTGTCGATGGAGCTCGTTGCCTCGTCCAGAATCATTGCCGGCGGATCGGCGACGGCAGCGCGGGCTATCGAGATCAGCTGGCGCTGGCCCTGCGACAGCTGGGCGCCGTTGCCGGTGAGCATGGTGTCATAGCCGTCGGGCAGGCGGGTGATAAAGTCGTCCGCGCCCGCGAGCTTGGCCGCCGCGATGCACTCCTCGTCGGTCGCATCCAGGTTGCCGTAGCGGATGTTATCCATCACGGTGCCGGTGAACAGGTTCACGTCCTGCAGCACGACGCCCAGGCTTCGGCGCAGGTCGGCCTTGCGGATCTTGTTGACGTTGATGCCGTCGTAGCGGATCTTGCCGTCGGCGATGTCGTAGAAGCGGTTGATGAGGTTGGTGATGGTCGTCTTGCCGGCACCGGTGGCGCCGACAAACGCGACCTTCTGGCCCGGCTTGGCAAACACGGACACGCCGTGCAGCACCTCGTGGTCGGGCGTGTAGCCAAAGTCGACGTTGTCCATGACCAGGTCGCCGCGCAGCGGTACGTACTCGATCTCGCCGGTTGCGCGGTGCGGATGTTTCCACGCCCACATGCCGGTGTGGTGGTCCGCCTCCTCGAACTCCCAAGTCTCGGGGTTCACCTGCGCGTTGACGAGTGTCACGTAGCCTTCGTCGGCCTCGGGCTTCTCGTCGATGAGCTCAAAGATGCGGTCGGCTCCGGCGAGGCCCATGACCACGGCGTTGATCTGCTGTGAGATCTGGCCGATCTGTCCGCAGAACTGCTTGGTCATGTTGAGGAACGGCACCACGACGGCGATCGACAGCGCCATGCCCGAGATGCTCAGGTTGGGCACGCCCAGCGCCAGGAAAATGCCGCCCGCCAGTGCGACCAGCACGTAGAGCAGGTTGCCCAGGTTCATAAGGATGGGCATGAGGATGTTGGCGTACATGTTGGCCTTCTGGGAGACCTCGAAGAGCTTTTCGTTGCGCTCGTCAAAATCGGCCTCGGCGGCAGACTCGTGGCAGAACGCCTTGACGACCTTCTGGCCGTTCATGACCTCCTCGATATGGCCCTCGACCACGCCGAGCTCGGTCTGCTGCGCAATGAAGAAGCGCGCGGAGTTGGAGCCGAGCAGCTTGGTCATAAAGGTCATAAAGGCGACGCCGGCGATGATGACCAGGCACATCCACACGCTGTAGTACAGCATGATAAAGAACACCGTGACGATGATGATGATCGTCATGAGCAGGTTGGGCAGCGACTGACTGATCATCTGACGCAGCGTGTCGATGTCGTTGGTGTAGTGGCTCATGATATCGCCGCGCTGGTGCGTGTCGAAGTAGCGGATCGGCAGGTCCTGCATGCGGTTGAACATCATCTCGCGCAGCTTCTCCAGCGAGCCCTGCGTGACGATAGCCATGGCGCGGTTCCAGAAGAGCGAGGACAGGACGCCGACGCCGTAGATGCAGGCGAGGGTGGTCACGAGCTGTGCGATCTTGGGCTGCGCGGCCTCCCAATCACCCGACTGCCACGATTCGCCAATAATTTGCAGGGCGCTCTGCAGGAAGGTCGCGCCGATGGAGTTGATGATGGCGCAGAGCACCACGCCGGCGACGACGAGGGGCAAAAGCACGGGATAGAAGCCAAAGAGCGTCTTGATGAGGCGCGACATGGTGCCGCCCTTGCGGTTGAGCGCGCGCTCGGCGGTCGTTGCCTTACTCATGGGCCTCGCCTCCTTCCTGGGTCTGAGCTTGCGTTGCGGTCATGTCGGTGTTGTCTGCCGCCGTGTTCGCGTCGCCAGAGACGTCGTCGGCGTCTTGCGTACCTTCGGCAGACATCTTGTTTTGCGAGGTAAAGGTCTCGCGGTAGATCTCGCTCGTCTTGAGCAGCTCTTCGTGGTTGCCGATCTGTGCGATGCGGCCGCCCTCCATGACAATGATGCGGTCTGCGTCCTGCACGGAGCTGATGCGCTGGGCGATGATGATCTTGGTCGTGTTGGGCAGATAGCTTGCCAGCCCTGCGCGAATCTTGGCGTCGGTCTTGGTGTCGACGGCGCTGGTGGAGTCGTCCAGGATCAAGATCTTGGGGCGACGCAGCAGGGCGCGTGCAATGCACAGGCGCTGCTTCTGACCGCCCGAAACATTGGAGCCGCCCTGTTCGATCCAGGTGTCGTAGCCCTTGGGGAAACCGTCGACAAACTCGTCGGCGCAGGCCAGATGCGCTGCCTCGCGGACTTCCTCGTCGGTGGCGTTCGGGTCGCCCCAGCGCAGATTCTCGGCGATGGTGCCGCTAAACAGCACGTTTTTCTGCAGCACCATGGCGACCTGGTGGCGCAGTGCGTCCAGGTCGTAGTCGCGCACGTCCACGCCGCCCACGCGCACAGCGCCTTCGGTGGTGTCGTACAGGCGGGCGATGAGGTTAACGAGCGTGGACTTGGCCGAGCCGGTGCCGCCGATGATGCCGATGGTCTCGCCGCTCGTAATGTGCAGGTCGATATCGTCGAGCGCCTGGCGCTTCGCATGCTTGGAATACTTAAAGCTCACGTGGTCAAAGTCGATGGAACCGTCGGCAACCTCGAGCACGGGCTCGGCGGGATCGGCGATCGTGGGCTCGGCGGCCAGCACCTCGGCAATGCGGTGTGCCGATTCGTCGGCCATGGTCACCATGACAAAGATCATCGACAGCTGCATCAGGCTCATGAGAATCTGGAAACCATAGGTAAAGGTCGAGGAGAGCTGGCCCACGTCGAACAGCGTGCCCTGGCTCGTGATGATGAGCTTGGAGCCCAGGTAGATGATGACGACAAACGCGCCGTTGACGCAGATGTTCATCATGGGGTTGTTAAAGGCGAGCAGCTTCTCGGCGCGGGTGAAGTCCATCTGGACATCGCGCGCGGCGGCCGCGAACTTCTCCTTCTCAAAGTCTTCGCGTACGTAGCTCTTAACCACGCGCATGCCGGTGACGTTTTCCTCGACGGACTCGTTAAGGGCATCGTACTTGTGGAACACGCGCGAGAAGATGGGGCGCACCTTAAAGATGATAAAGAACAGCCCAAAGCCCAGCAGCGGAATGATAATCAGGTAGACCATGGCGACGCTACCGCCCATGATAAATGCCATGGTAAAGGCGAAGATCAAGACAAGCGGCGCGCGCACGGCGATACGGATGATCATCATAAAGGCTTGCTGCACGTTGTTGATGTCGGTGGTCAGGCGCGTGACGAGCGAGGAGCTCGAGAACTCATCGATGTTGGCAAAGCTGAACGTCTGGATCTTGTAGAACAGGTCGTGACGCAGGTTCTTGGCGAAGCCGCAGCTCGCATGGCTGCAGGTGACGCCTGCCGCGGCGCCAAAAGCAAGCGATGTCAGCGCGATGAGCACCAAAAGGCCCGCGGTGGGAAGCATCTCGGCTACGGTGGCGCCGTCTTTGATGGCGTCGATCAGGTTGGCGGTGATAAATGGAATCAGCATCTCGCAGAGCACCTCGCCAAGCACGAGCAACGGCGTGGCAACGGTGACTTTCATATAGTCGCGGATGCTGCCCATGAGGGTTTTAATCATCCAGTTCCTCCCAGGTTACACGGATTTTCTCGAGCATTTCGGCGAGCTGCTCGCGCTCGTCGTGGGTGAGGGCACTAAAGGCTTGCTCTCTAAAGCGAATGCGGGCCGCCTGGTCGATGCGGGCGTTTTCCCGGCCGGTTTCGGTCAGGCGAATGGTGAGCTGCCGTCGATCCTTGGGGTTACGGCTGCGCTCGATGAGGCCGTTGAGCTCGAGCTTGGACAGGATCTCGGAAAGCGACCCCGGCTTGAGGTCAAAGTGCATGCCGAGTTCCTGCTGCGACATCTCGCCGCCGGGTTGCTTGGCCAGCAGGCAGATGATGGGTGCCTTGCCGGACACGCCTCCGCCATGAAAATGCATGTAATGGCCGCAAAAGCCCAGGCCGCTCAGGATGCGCTTGGCGAGTTTGTCTTCGGCGCTGACCGCTTCGGGTATGTCTACCGGTTGCGACGGGTCACCGCCGGGCTCATGCGGAAGGACGAGTGGTTCAACACACATATCTAAGCTTCGCTCCTTTCTTTAGTTAGGTAGTTGAATTGTTTTGTGCCTAACCAATTTAGGAGCACGGTAAATAAATGTCAAGGTACCAAACTTATTATGTTCGAGCGGCACTTAGGGACGTTCCTTATGTGCCGGCATTTGGGGACACTCCTTGTGTCGACTAGTCATTTAAGAACGTCCCCAACGACTAACTTCCTCCTTCCCGTAACCTTTCCGCAACAATTCGTCCTCTGCGGTGCCAGCGCCCGTTCACAACGTCCCCTGCGCTACACTTAGTCGCACTGTGGCGCTGCCGCGCCGCGCCCGAAACAAGGGAGACCCTCATGAAGAATACTCAGCTGCTGCTGGTTAACGATATGTGCGGTTACGGCAAGGTCGCGCTTTCCGCCATGCTGCCGGTGCTGTCGCACATGGGCTACCGTATCCACAACCTGCCGACGGCGCTCGTTTCTGACACGCTCAACTACCCCAAGTTCTACATCCACGACACCACCGAGTACGTGCGTCAAAGCCTCGCTATCTGGGAGGAGCTCGGCTTTGAGTTCGACGCCATCTCGACCGGCTTTATCGTGACCGAGGAAGAGACGCGCATCATCTCGGACTTTTGCCACCGCCGTGCGCAAAAGGGCACCAAGGTGTTCGTCGATCCCATCATGGGCGACAACGGCAAGCTCTATGCCGGTGTGCCCGAGTCCACGATCGGTCTCATGAGGCACCTGCTCGAGTGCGCCGATTACGCGGTTCCCAATTACACTGAGGCCTGTCTGCTCACCGATACGCCTATTGCAGAGCAAATCACGCCCGACGAGGCTCGCGTTCTTGTGAACGCCGTGCGTGAGCTGGGTGCCAAGTCGGTGGTCATTACGAGCGCCGTAGTCAATGGCACGAACGCGGTTATCGGTTACGACCATGTGGCGGGGGAGTACTTTACGATTCCCTTTGAGCTCATTCCGGTCTATTTCCCGGGCACGGGCGACACGTTCTCGGCGGTGCTCGTCGGCCGCGTTATGGCAGGCTGGAGTCTGCAGCGCGCGACGTTCGATGCCATGCGTGTGGTGGCTGAGCTTATCGAACGCAATGCCGACCAAGAGGACAAGTCGGCCGGCCTTCCCATCGAGGCCTGCCTGGACGTGATCGACCATGAGTAACATTGGCGAGGGCGGCGTCAAGCCTGCGGGCGAGAACAGGCCGCTCGGCGCGCCGCGTGGCAAGCGGCCGCGTATCCGCGTGAGCTGCGTGGACCAGCTGGGGACGTGCCGCTGCCACCACGGTCACAAGCCGGGCGACGTTTTTGACTTTGACCGAGACCGCGGCAAGATGTGCGCCATGGCCTGCCATGTGGGCTTTCCCTATATCGATATCCTGCGCTATGGCGGAACCGTGCCTGGCAACGAGCCCGGCACGGCAAAGTTCTGCTGCCCCGAGGTCGATACTCTGAACGTCTGGCTTGCCGAGATCGTCGACGAGTAACCGAGCGAGGATTTTCTCCCGTCGAAATATCGAGCGTGGATTATCTCCCGTTTTGGGCGCAATTTCGCACTCAAAGTGGGAGATAGTCCTCGCTCGATTTGTATGCGAGAATCCCGACCTCACTTATGCCCATGCTTAGGCGCACGCGTCGTTGTTCTATGCGCGAGTAAGCTCAAATTTCTGCATTTCATCAAATTTCGGTACTAAAAATCTCTGCATTTCATCGATAATAGTCGATATAAATATCTGCATTTCATTTATCGAGGCGATGGGAGAGCTTATGTTGCGCAGGAAAATCGCTGATGAGCTTGATTGTTGGCAGAGATCCATTGAACGAAAGGCGTTGTTCGTCACGGGTTCTCGCCAAATCGGTAAGAGCTACTCGATTCGCGAGTTCGGTAAGTCAAACTACGCAACCTATATCGAGCTCAATCTCGCGGAAAATCGCCAGGCAAAAGATGCTCTTCTCGAGGCACGGGATGCCGACGATTTCATCAGCAGGGTGACGCTTCTCTCGGGAAAGCCGATTGCCCCGGGCGAGACCCTCGTGTTTATCGATGAGGTGCAGGAGGCACCGGACATCATGACGATGGCCAAGTTCCTTGTCGAGGACGGTCGTTGCCGCTGGGCGTTCTCGGGATCCATGCTCGGGACCCAATTCAAAGGCGTCAGGTCCTATCCCGTGGGGTATGTCCATGAACTCAAGATGTTTCCGCTGGATTTTGAGGAGTTCAGCTGGGCGATCGGGGTGAGCGAAGAGGCGCGGCGCTCGATTTGCGATGCGTGCCGCAACGAGACACCGGTTCCTGGTTATATTCACGACGCAATGATGGCAAACTTCAGGACCTATATCGTCGTCGGCGGGATGCCGGAAGTCGTGCAGCGATTCCTCGACACGCAGGGTGATCTGGCATCTGTCCGCCAGCTCCAGTCCGAGCTGAACGGGCAATACCGTCGGGATATCTCAAAATACGCGAACGGGCGCGCGCTCCAGGTGCAGAGTATCTTCGACCAGCTTCCTGTCATGCTGGAGGGCGAGAACAAGCGTTTTGTGCTCAACTCGATCGACCCCAAGGCCCATTTCGAGAAGTACCAGCGCGACTTCGTCTGGCTCGTCGATGCCGGCGTCGCCCTCAAGACCGATATCGTAACCGAGCCAAAGTCCCCGCTGCTTAAGACAGCGCGACCGTCCCAGTTCAAACTGTACCAGTCCGATACCGGGATGCTGATGGCCCGTTATCCCATCGGGGTCGCCCAAGCGGCGTACCTCGACAGCAAGGAGCCCAACCTCGGCGGCGTGTACGAAAACGTGGTGGCTCAACAGCTGGCTGCCCAGGGAAGGGGTCTGTATTACTACCAGACCAAGAAACGGGGCGAGGTCGATTTCGTGATCGACGGCCCGGATGGAACGGCCGTGCCCATCGAGGTTAAATCGGGGACGTATTACCATGCGCACGCCGCGTTGGGCCATGTGCTTGAAACGGCCGAGTATGGCGTAAAGCGCGGGATTGTTTTCTCGAGAGGCAACGTTGAGCGCGACGGCGCCGTTCTCTATCTGCCTCTGTATGCGACTTGGACCCTTTCGGATGTTTTGGGCGACTTCCGTGCCGAGGGGATAAAGCTGGAGGTCAAGCCGGTCTAGGGACAGTCCCCGACGCGACAAAGGGATAGTGCCTTTGTCGCATCCGCTATCCGAGATAATGAGCGTGGATTTTCTCCCGTCTAGAGCGCACTTGAATGCTCAAAGTGGGAGAAAATCCACGCTCGATCTGTATGCCGATGACGCGGCTCGCGAGGTTCGTGCCTCCGCGAACCTACAGCTGCTCGAGCATAGCGGCGCAACCGGCGAGCACGTCGCGGTAGGTGGCATCGAAATTGCCGGTATACCAGGGATCGGCCACGTCGCCGGGGCGATCGGTCCAGTCGAGCAAGCGCGTAATCCTGCCGTCGGGGTCGTCGCCAAAGATGCGACGCAGGCCGCGCGCGTTCTCAGCATCCATATAGACAATGCGATCCCAGTCGCCATACTCCGCGCGACGCACCTGGCGCGCGCGGTGGGCGACGACGGGGATTCCGACCTCGCGTAGCTTGGCAACGGTACCGTGGTGCGGCGGGTTGCCGATCTCCTCGGTCGAGGTCGCTGCAGAATCGATGACAAACTCGCCCGCGCGCCCAGCGCGGCGCACCAGCTCGGTAAACACGGACTCAGCCATCGTCGAGCGGCAGATGTTCCCATGACAGATAAACAGTACGCGTTGCATAGGACGATACCTTTCATATAGAAGGCTGCTAAAGGGTCGAAGCCGGACGCATGCCAAGTTTTATTTCTTGGCCAGTTTGAAGTAACGCTCAAATATCAATTCGAAAACGTAATAGAACATCAATCGACTGTCGAGGTCCATGCTGCCCAAGCGGATTTCTTTTTGCACGGTGTAGATGGGGTAGTCGGCTAGTTTCGAGAGAGAATTTCGAGAAAAGCCGGTGAGCGTGACGACCTTGCATCCGCGCGTTTTGGCTATCGATGTGGCGTCAATAGACACCTGCGTCTCACCGCTGACTGAAACGCTGAAGACCAGGTCGTTTTTGCCAAGCAGTTCTGCATAATGCCTCATGACGTGGCGTTCACTGAGCGTGTCGGTATTCTTGCCCATTATTTTGAGCTTTTCAGCCATTTCGAGGCACGGGTACTTCGAAAAACCCGAGCAGAAGAACACGATATGCGAGGCGTCCTGGATAAGACTCACAACCGAATCGATGACCCGGTCGTTAAGCAGATCTTTGGTCTGTACGAGCTGGGTATCAAGAGGAAGTGCCTCGATAGTGAATCGATTGCGGTCGAGCGAGGCGGAATACGATTGTTTGAGCTCCGTAAACCCCGAGAAGCCAAGCTTATGGGCAAGCCTGACGATTGTATTGGGAGCGACGAAGAACCGTTCAGCAACGCTCTTAAGCGTGACATCGTCAATATCATCACGCAGCTCGATGATGTAGCGCATGATCTCGCTTTCGAGATCGTTGAGCTTGCTCTCGCCAGCTCGCACATGATCATAAAAAGATTCTTGATCTTTCATAAGATGTTTCAGCCCCTCGCACCTCGCCGTATATATGGTACCGCTTTGTGTAGCCAGGTGAGAAATCGGTAATCGGTCAAGATTGCCTATTGCCCATGAACTGGGCAAACGCGCGTGTTTGCCTACACATATCTGTGTCGTGAGCGAAATCATGTGTCCCCGTTTCGCATTGGCCCACACGGGGACTCGCAAATGACCTTATGTCGCAAAATATCAATCGAAACGAAGCAAGCCGAGGACAACCGCGGAGCCCAAGGTCTTCGAGAACACCGATCAGCCAACCCTGGAGGGACGGAACATGAAGGATAAGCTCAATATTGTGATCGTTGGCGGCGGCTCCACGTGGTGCCCTGGCATTCTTAAAGCCCTGACCAAGCACATGGACATTCTGCCGCTGAACCGCGTGATGCTCTATGACATCGATGCCGAGCGTCAGCGTCCGATCGGCGAGTTTGGCAAGATCCTCTTTGCCGAGGAGGAGCCCGGTGTGGAGTTTGGTTACACCACCGATAAGGACGAGGCATACACCGACGTTGACTTTGTGCTCTGCCAGATTCGTACCGGCGGCTACGAGATGCGCAGCAAGGACGAGAAGATTCCGCTGCATATGGGAATCATCGGCCAGGAAACGGTGGGCCCTGGCGGCATGGCTTACGGTATGCGCTCCATGCATGACATGGTTGAGATCGTCAACGACGTTCGCGCTCATAGCCCGGAGGCGTGGATTATCAACTACACCAACCCGGCTGCTATTGTGGCATATGGTCTCGAGCGCGTCCTGCCCGATGAGCATCGCGTCCTCAACATCTGCGACCAGCCTGTCAACCTCATGCGCTCTTACGGTCGCCTGCTCGGTCGCGATATGAGCAAGACGGAGCCCGTGTACTTCGGCCTCAATCACTTCGGTTGGTTCAAGCACATCTACGATGAAGAGGGCCATGACCTCGTCCCGCAGATTAAGGAATACACGGAGAAGAACGGCTTCCTTCCTGCCGATGCCGAGCAGCGTGACCAGTCCTGGCTTGATACCTACGCCATGGTCAAGGACATGCTCGAGGACTTCCCCGACTATCTGCCCAACACTTATCTGCAGTACTATCTGTATCCCGAGTACAAGGTCGCTCACCTCGACCCCGACTACACTCGCTCCGACGAGGTTATCAACGGTCGTGAAAAGCGCGTGTTCGCCGAGTGCGAGCGTGTTGCCAAAGTCGGCACCGCAAAGAACTCCTCGGTTGTGCAAAACGACGCTCATGGCGATATGATCGTGGAAATCACCTCGGCCATTTATCGCAACACCAACAAGACCTTCATTGTCATCGTGCCCAACAACGGCATTATCGAGGGCATGCCCGATGACGCCATGGTCGAGGTCGCGGCAAGCGTGGGCGCCAATGGCCCGCAGCCCTATGCTGTTGGCAAGATCGGTACCTTCTATCGCGGCCTTATGGAGAACCAGTACGCCTATGAGCGCCTGACTGTTGAGGCTTGGATGGAGGGTTCCTACGAGAAGGCTCTGCAGGCACTCACGCTTAATCGTCTGGTCGGTGACGCAAAGAAGGCTCGCAAAGTGCTCGACAAGCTCATCGAGGCCAATAAGGATTACTGGCCGGAGCTTAAGTAGCTAGTTCCATAGCGCTTGATAACTGTTA
The DNA here is from genome assembly GCA_900543045.1 of uncultured Collinsella sp. Taxonomy (GTDB): domain Bacteria; phylum Actinomycetota; class Coriobacteriia; order Coriobacteriales; family Coriobacteriaceae; genus Collinsella. Next base: position 22,530 of record UQPT01000008.1, on the reverse strand, counting down.
TGGGGCGTGTGGGTTGTAGAACTGCACGCCCCGTTTCTTTAAGAGGGGTATCCCATGAACAAAGATGAGCTGCTGGCAAAGTTCCAGCGTCTGGGCAAAGTCCTCATGACGCCTGTCCTGATCCTGCCAATCGCCGGCATCCTTCAGGGCTTTGGCAATGCCTTTACCAGCCCCACCCTTACGGCAGCTGTTCCCTGGCTTGCTGCTCCGGGCTTTGCGATCTTCTTTTCGATTCTCAAGGCCGCTGCCAGCATCGTTATGAACAACATCCCGGTTATCTTCTCGATTTGTCTCGCCTATGGCTTCGCCAAGTCCGAGAAGGCTACCGCGGCGCTTTGTGGCTTTTTGGGCTACATGTGCATGAACTCCGTGATGGGCACGTTCCTTACGGCGACTGGTGTCATCGATCCCGCGAATCTTACGACGGGCCAGAGCACGATCCTCGGTATCACCACGCTCGACACTGGCGTTATCGGCGGTCTTCTGGTGGGCGCAATCGTCGCATGGTTGCATAACCGTTACTACAAGATTGAGCTGCCTGCCGTGTTCTCCATTTTCAACGGCACGCGCTTTATCCCGGCGGTGACGCTGCTCTCATGCAGCATCCTCGCATTGGTCATGTCCTTTGTTTTCCCGTTTATTCAGAACGCTCTCGGTGCGCTGTCCGAGTTCATCAAGACTACGGGTGCCTTTGGTGCATTTGTCTACGGCGCCGGCGAGCGCATGCTCCTGCCTTTTGGCCTGCATCACTTTGTCTATTTGCCGTTCTTCTTCACGTCGCTCGGTGGCGTCGAGACCATCGACGGCCAGACTGTTCAGGGCGCTATCAATATCTACAACGCGATCCTGGGCTCTCCCAGCACGCCGTTTAACATCGAGGTCAGCCGTTTTGTCATGAACGGCAAGGTTATCTTCGCCATGTTCGGCCTGCCTGGCGCTGCGCTCGCCTTCTACAAGACGGCGCTTCCCAAGAATAAGAAGAAGACCGCAGCGCTCATGATTGCCATCGTGGTGCCTTGCATCCTCTCCGGCATTACCGAGCCGCTCGAGTACTCCTTCCTGTTTATCGCGCCCATCCTCTACGTGTTCCACGCTCTCATGGCTGGTCTTGCCTATGCGCTGACCTATATCCTGCAGTTCAACGTGGCTGGCTCCGCGTCCTTCGGCGGCCCGCTCTTGTCGTTGATCTTTAACGGCATTATGGGTGCAGCCAAGGGCTCCAACTGGCAGGTTATCCTGTTCCTCGGCCCCATCTACTTCGTGGTGTACTACTTCGTCTTCAAGTTCATCATCCTTAAGAAGGACCTTAAGACCCCTGGCCGCGAGGAAGAGTCCGACGATGAGGCCGCAAAGGCTCCCAAGACTGTGATCAGCGACCTCATTCCCGCCATCGTTGAGGCAGTGGGCGGCGACAACAATATTAAGTCTGTCGAGGCCTGCTTCACCCGTCTGCGCATCCAGCTCAATGACTGTGACAAGGTGGTTGATGACGCCGAGTTTACCGAAAAGCTCGAAGCGCGTGGCATCGTGCATGTCAACGGCGGCGTGCAGATTGTCTACGGCAACATGGCATCTAACTACGCGACTCAGATGCGCGAGCTGCTGGGCATGGAGTAAACGACTCAAACACACAATCAAGATTAATACAGGTCGGCGCCCGATTCTTCAATCGGGCGCCGACCTGTGCTGTTTTGGGGCGAATGGGCAAGTACATGACGTGCTCGCTGCTCTCTTTTGGCGCCGCCTATCGTGTATTCGGACGCCTTGCGACGGTGAGGTGCGTTCTTTTCGGTTCTAGCGTGTTTGCGGCTAGCGCTGCGCCCGAAGTCGATTTGCACAGCTGATATACAGAGCGTTAACCGCGCTTTGTAGACTCATGCCCTCAACCAAGGCGGTCGAGTACTCGCTGAGTGACTCCGCGCTCACGGGTAGCAAGAGCTCACGCGCCCCGTTGTTATCGAATGCCATGTTGCTCGATATCCAAATAACGCGGCAACCTCGCCGCTTGGCCTCAACGTAAAGATTGAAGATATGGCTCGTCTTCCCTGAGAACGATACAAAGATGGTTAGGTCGTCGGGTTGGAGCAGACAGAGCGACGTCTCCTGTCCCTTGACGGAGCCAAATGAGAAGCACAGTCGGTTTACGCGGCTCAGCTTTTCGCAGAGTGAGCGGGCGGCGAGATTGGAGAATGAGCTTCCGTATACGTAGACATTTTGCGCATCGAGAAGCCAGTCAACGGCCCGCTCGAGTCGATCTTCAGTGAGCAGGCGTTTTGTTTCAAGCAAAGAGGTCTCTACGATATCGAAATACCAGGGTATATCGATTTGCTTATGAGCCCTTGCCTCGGTTGTCTCACGCTGGAGCCAAGCGTTGAAGTCGTCAACTTGCTCTTTGAACGATCGAAAGCTCGAGCCGTTTACGCGCCTGCAGAAGCGCGAGATGGTCGCGGGCGATGTATTGCACGCGCGGGCAAGTTCTTCTATTGAGAGCTCTGGGATCTCGTCGTGATGGGAAAGGGCGTAGAGTGCGATGTGGGCGTCAAGGCTGCCGCCCTTCTCGACGTCTTCGATACAAGACCTGAGGTTCGAATAGACCTCGTACATCGACATTCAAATCACTCCAAACAATAATGCCCCGGAGCGGATATGCCATCTCCGGAGCATTGTGGTGAAGCTATGGGACGGATTTATTCCATGCCCAAGTATTCTCTCATTTCGACTTTGTAGACAGAAGCTTTATTGCCGTAAACGATCTGAACACCGCCGCCAACGTGCACGATGGCGCTGGCGCCGAGGTCTTTGGTGAAGACGCTATCGTCCTTGACTAGGGCGGTGTCTTTGAGGCTGAGCCTCAGGCGGGTGAAGCAGGCGTTGACACCCGAGATGTTATCGGCGCCGCCCACGGCTTCCACGATCTGCGGGATGAGCTCGCTTACCTGGACAGGTGCTTTGGAGTCGATGGCCGACGTGTCATCCGCTGCCTGCGTGTCATCATCCTCGCGGCCCGGGGTTTTGAGGTCAAATTTCTTGATAAAGGTGCGGAACAGCACGTAATAGATCCCGAAGTAAGCGATGCCGAGCGGAATAAGCCAGAACCAGTTGGAGCCTTTATCGGCGTTCATGATGCCGTTGAAGATCCACGAGAGGAGCGGTCCGCCGAAGGCGGAAGGCCCGGGCACATTGAACTGTACCAGGTAGGTGAGTACATACGCGATGCCGCACAGCAGGGCGTGGACCACATAGAGTACGGGCGCTACAAAGAGGAAGGAGTACTCGAGCGGTTCGGTTATGCCCATGATGGCGGCCGGAATAACGGCGGCGATCATGAGGGAGCCGACCTTCTTTTTATTCTCGGGACGGGCACAGTGGTAGATGGCGAGCGCTGCCGCGGGCAGGCCGCACATGGCGAACAGCACCTTGCCGTTCATGACGTATTTTGAGATGTCGATGTCGTACATCATGCCGGGCGTGTTGAGCATGGCGTTGTAGATGTTGACAGCACCTTCGACGGTCTGGCCGTCAACCTGGATGCTACCGCCCAGAGAAGTGAAGAAAAACGGCAGGTAGATGAAATGATGCAGGCCGAAGGGCAGAAGCATGCGCTCGGAGAAGCCATAAATGAACGCGCCAAACACCCCGGTGGAATCGATGAGTGTCGAGGCGGCCTTTAGGCCGGTTTGCACAAACGGAAACACGAAGGCGAGCGCAACGCCCACCAGGCTTGCGAAAACGACGGTGAGGGCGGGGACGCAGCGCGTGCCGTTGAAGATGCCGAGCACCGGCGGAAGCTGCACCTTATAGAATCGGTTGTGGATCCACGCGACTACCAAGCCGATGATGATGCCGCCGAATACGCCGGTGTCGAGTGTGGTTACGCCCAGGATGGCGTTCTGACCGGTCTGTAGGTTGGCGGGATCGATGGTGCCCAGCAGGATAAGCAGCTGACCCATGATCGTGTTCATGGTCATGTAGCCGATGAAGCCTGAGAGTGCGGCGGTCGCCTTCTCGGCCTTGGCGTAACCGTAGGCGATGCAGATCGCAAAGAGAACCGAGATGTTACCATTGATAACGTTGCCGGCTGCTTTGATGAGCGTGCTAAAGATCACCATCGGCTCGGTGCCCAAAAACGGGCAGAGCGAGATGAGGTTAGCATTGGAAAGGGCGGAGCCCAGACCGACCAAAATGCCGGAAACGGGCAGGAGGAGGACCGGCGCCATGAGCACCTTGCCGAGTCTCTGGAACTCGCTGTAGAGCTTGCTTTCTTTCATGATGTTCCTTCGATGCGCGGGGAGTTAGGACAGGGTCGGCCAATAATCGCCGTTCGCTTCGATCAGGTCGTCGAGGATTTGGCGCGCGACGGTAGTCGAAGGGACGGTCTTGTTGATTGCGATGGCTTCGAGCGCCTTCTGGTAGGAATGCTCGTAATATGCGTCGACGGCGAGCTTTTCACTGGCATTCTGCTCTTCGATAAGCCCCTTGTAGAAGGTGGGGATAGCAGGCTGGCTGATGGGTTCGGGGCCCCAAGAGCGCAGGTAGGCGGGAACCTCGACCATGGCGTCGTCGGGCAGGTTGGGGATGGCGCCGTTATTCTCGACGATTACGAGATAACGTTCGCATTTGTTGTAGGCGATAGAGGCGGCTGCGTCGACGATAAAGTCGCCAAAGACCGTGAAGCTCTGTACGGGGCTCTTGTAATTGGCGGGATCTGCCAGGTACTTGTCGTGCTCGGCAAACATCTCCTTCTCGCGTCCGTTGATGACGTTGTCGGCGCGCGTCCAGTTGGGGTCCATGTCATCTGCCATGTCTTTGGAGTACAGGTAGTACTGCAGGTAGCTGTTGGGCAGATACTCGGGATAGTCCTTCACAATCTTGACGTATTGACCCCAGGTGTGCATCCAGTCCTTGTCCTTGTGATGCTTGTCGCTCACGGCCATGCCGTGCTCGAGAATCATCTGACGGAGCTCCGGCAGACGATCGCGCCCCTGCTTGTCGTAAATTTTGGTAAACCAGCCAAAGTGATTGAGTCCAAAATACATGGGGTCGATATCGCGCCAGCTGGGAAGTCCGAGCATCTTAGAGTACGAGAGCAAGATAGCCGTGGGCATATCGCAGATGTTAAGGATATGGTCGTTGTCAAACTCGCGACGCGTGGCCTCGGCGACAACTGCGGCGGGGTTGGAATAGTTGAGGATCCAGGCGTCTGGACTGTATTTCTTGGCGTAGCGTACGAGGTCGAAGACGCCGGGGATGGACCTGATGCCATAGGAGATCGAACCGCCGGCGCCGCAGGTTTCCTGTCCCACGCAGCCGTACTTGAGAGGGATGCGCTCGTCTTGGCGACGCATCTGAAGGCCGCCCTGGCGGATTTGCGCGAAGACGAAGTCGACATCGGTGAATGCCTTTTCGGGATCGGTCGTCACGACAACTTCGATGTCAGGAGCTTCCTGCTCGATGAACTGCTTCATGATGTCGTAGACGAGATGCATGCGCTTCTCGTCGATGTCGTACAGGGCGAGTTTGCGCAGCGGTAATTCGTTTTTCTTCTGCAATAGGCTCTGGATGATGCCGGGAGTGTGGGTGCTGCCGGCCCCGGCGATTACAACTGCTTTCTTGTCCATGTGGTAAACCCCTTTCGTGTGGATTGACCACTTCAGACTACGAAAGCTTTACCTGCGATTCTATCGATTTTCAGATTGCGAAAAACGATAGCGATAATCTTAACAGGATGCGTTTTGCGTGGTTAAATAGCGCCGGGAAAGATGCTGGCTTGGTCGGCAGACGACGTGTTGCATGGCTGCAGGAGCGAACGCCAGGCGGTCAAAAGATGGTGGGCGGTGCTGCGGTTTTTGGCTGCAATTGCGCTACCCGCGGCGACGCTCCCAGCGAGCCAACTTAATCGTCACCAGCGTAAGCGCCCAGGCGACAAGCGAGAACGCGGCGCCCACGGCACCCACGTACGCAATGCCAATGCTGCTTACCACGGCTCCGCCCACTGCGGTACCAAACGAGATGCCGACGTTAAACGCCATGGGCTCAACCGAACTTGCGAGTACCATCGACTTGGGATGGCGGCTGCGAGCCACGTCCATAAAGTGCGTGATGCATGACACCGAGAACAGGTACATGAGCAGCGCCAAGCTAAAGACAAAGACCAGCGCGAGCGGCATGGTGCCGCCCACGGCAAACAGCCCGAGTAACGCCGCGGCCTGCAGCACAAACGTCACAAGCAGTGCCTTCATGCCAAAACGCGCGTCGATCCATCCGCCCAGGATGTTCGAGATCAGGCAGAACACGCCGTAGGCCATAAGCGTGGTACTGGCTTCGACCGTGCCCATGCCCAGCACCTGCTCAAGATAAGGCGTCACGTAGCCGTAGAATACGTAGACCGAGCCCACGCCAAACAAAAAGATGAGCATGCCGGTGATGATGCTCGGCTCGCGTAGCAGACCCGCCTGCTCGCGGAAGGTGGAGGGCTCATCGGTCTGCCCAGCGCGCGGCATAAACGCCACGAGCGCTCCGCAGATTAGAACGGCAAAGGTCAGCGTGCCGTACATGGCCATGTGCCAATCGAGCGTGTCGGCCACAAACTTGCCGATCGAAGTGACAAAGACCATCGCCACGGAAAACGCACCGTACACCACCGAGATGGCAAGCGAAGTTTGCTGCGGGGACAGCAGCTCGGGGATGTACGTCACGCCCACGGCGAGCAGTGCGCCCGAGACAGAGCCCAGGACAATGCGCGAGATAAACAGTACCTGGAAGTTGGGCGCCAACGCCATGACCAGGTTGCCGAGCACAAAGACGATGCTGTAGCACACGAGCAGCCGGTAGCGGCGGAAGCGTCCCGTGCTGAGCGCAAGCACCGGCGTAGCGATGGCGTAGACGAGTGCGAACACGCTGATGAGCTGGCCCGCTGTGGCAAGCGAGATGCCGAGCTCCGTCGCCAGGTCGCTTTCGATGCCGATGACCACGAACTCGGAGCAGCCGAGCGAGAATCCCAACAGCACGAGCAACGCCAGGCAGAGCTTGGTGCGCGCGGGGAAGAGCGCGGCGGCGGTTGACTTACTTTTAGGCGTGGTTGCGGCGGTCAAGGTTGTAACTCCAATGTCGCATGAATAAGCGGGATTCAATCCCTGCAACTCTAACAGAATGTGTCAGGTGCCTGCCTCCTTTGTCGCAGGCTGCGCTTGCCTGTATAGTCGCAATACAGGCGAAGATGGTCTCAGGTACATTGCGGGCGACAGGAGATCCCATGGGTATGCACACGACAAAGGTTGTAGTGGGCGAGGGCAAGTTTGCGCTCGAGGCCCAGTTGACGGTGACGCCGCGAGGCATGGCGGTGTACGCCTGCTCGCCGGAGTTTGCGCACCTGGGCGCCACGGCGCAGGCCATTCCTCGCCCCGAGCCCGGCCGTACGGCGACGGTGAGCATCCTGGCCGTTCCGTGCCATCGAGACGAGATCCCGGCACACGATATTGCGGCGGCGCTGGCCACGCGCTTTGGCGTGCCGGTAGTTGCAAGCACGGGTTTTCATGTGGAGAACGCGACCGCGGACGACTTGCGGCGCATGCTCGATACCACCAAGGAACTCATCGCCGCGCTCGAGGAGGCCGCAGCCCGCATTCTGCGCGCCGGCTGGGATGAGGGCGGCGCAGGCGCCGAGGTCGTGGCGGTCGATGCCGCGACCGGCGAGGCGCTTGGCCCCGTCGACCGCATCGAGGCCCATACCGGCGAGGGAATCCTGCATCAGGCATTTCTGACGCTTCTGGTCGAGGGCCAGGGCGAAGACGCGCGCCTGCTGCTCTGTCGTCGCAGTCCGCTCAAACGCCTGTGGGGCGGGGTGCTGGCCGATAGCTGTGCCGGCCATCCGCTCCCCGGGGAAGACGTCGCGGCCGCCACGGCACGTCGCATCAACGAAGAGCTTGGCATCACGCGCGAGCCCGATCAGCTCAAGCACCTCGGACACGTGGTGTACCGCGAGGACCACGGCGACGGCCGCTGCGAGTGCGAATGGTGCGAGGTCTACCTTGCCCATGTTGAGCCGGGCGAGCTGCATATCAACCAAGAGGAGATCTCGGAAGTGCGCCGCGTGGCCCCGTCCGAGCTTAAAGGCTACCTGCAGGGTCACCCCGAGCAGCTGGCCCCCTGGCTCCGCGAGGCTCTGGAGGTCCCCTCCATCCGCGCAGCCCTCGCTATGTGAAAAAAGACAGTCCCTTTGCCACATCCAAACCGTCACAACATTTGATGAAAATCTCGAAAACGAGGAAAAGCGTCGAATGTTGTGACGCTTTTTGTCCAGAGGAGCGCTTCTCATCCAAAAATCCCGCTTGACTGTATTGCCACAACACAGCGCAACGTAAGGGGTGTCCGATAACGGGCGCCCCTTTTTAAGTGGCAACGTGGCCGCGAATCCGGAGTGCCCCCAACAAGAAAGGTGGGGAGATGGAAGCGGAAAAGAAGGCGTTTAAGATCACCAAGCGCGAAATTGGCTTTGTGCTGGGTATCGTTGTCTTTTTGCTGGTGAAGTTTCTTCCTTTGGCGGAGCTGAGCTCGACGGTCGAGCTTACGGTCGGCGGTCAGACCTGTCTGGCGTTGACGCTCGCCACGGTGGTGTTCTGGGCGTGTGGCGTGGCACAGCCGGGCTTTGTGGGCCTGCTCTATTGCGCGCTGCTCGTTCTGTTCAAGGTGTGCGTGGACGACACGGGTGCCGCGAGCATCTCGGCGACGGTCGCCTCCACGTTTAGCTCGTGGACCAAAGCCACCATGTGGCTCGTCATCGGCGCCTACCTCATCGCCAGCGCGGTCAAGGAGTCGGGCCTGGGCGAGCGCATCGCCTATGCGTTTATGCTCAAGTTCGTGCGCGATGCCAAGTCGCTCATCATCTCAATCTTCGCGCTCACCTTTGTGCTGTCGCTGCTGATCCCGCATCCGTTCCCCCGCGCCTTCCTCATCCTCGCCGTCGTCTCGGTCATCGCCGAGTCTGCCGGCTACGGTGACGACGACAAGGGTAAGCTCGGCTTCCTCGTGTTTGCCGCTGCTGCCCCGGGCTCCATGTTCTTCCTGACGGGCGACTCCACACTCAACCCGCTCGTTGCGCAGTACAGCGCCGAGGCCGGCGGCATGAGCCCGTCCTTTGTCGACTGGTTCTTGTACATGAGCGTGCCTATGCTGGTCGCGCTGCTGTGCACCCTGTTCCTGGGCCTCTTCCTCTTTAAGCCCAGCAAGGAACTCGTCTACGATCGCGAGCAGATCGTGGCCAAGCAGGCTGCGCTCGGCAAGCTCTCCGTCAAGGAGATCCGCACCATCGTGTGGCTTGTCATCGCCATCGCGCTGTGGCTCACCGTCTCGGGCGACTATATCGGCTGGGTCACCCTGGCCATTGGCGTCGCGCTCGCCATGCCCATCATCGGCGAGGTCCTCACGCCCGCCAGCTGGAACGCCGTCGACATCAAGTCCCTCATGTTCCTGACGGCCGCCATGGCCGTGGGCTCCGTGGGCGGTGCCACCGGCATGAACGCCTGGATCGCCGACGTTGTGCTTCCCAGCTCCGTGCCCGAGAACATCTTCCTGTTCGCCCTGCTTGTCGCCGCGCTCTCCATGATCATCCACATGTTCATGGGTTCGGTCATGGCCGTGCTCGGCGTGTGCGTGCCGGCGTTCATCAGCTTCGCGGCCGGCTCCAGCGTGAGCCCGCTCGCCGTGGCGCTCATCGTCTTCACGTCCATCAACATCCACTACATCCTACCGTTCCATAACCTGCCGATCCTTATCGGCGAGGGCAAGGACGCCGGCGGCTACACCTCCAAAGAGGCCATGCGCATGGGCATTCCCCTCACTGCGGTCGTCTTTATCGTCGTGCTGGTCGAGGCCGCCTGGTTCCACCTCTTTGGCCTGATGTAAGCGGTCGAGTGCTTGGCTGGAATTAGCCGAGTGCTTGAACTGCGAGTGCCCGAGCGCCCCATCCATGAGCGCCGTGGCCCCACTACGTTCCCCAGCCCGGCGGCACTCCCGCCGCCGGGCACTCTTCCGAAAGGAGCACGCTATGTCCACTACCGATGCTTCCCAGATCCACGACCTGCGCTCCGCGCTCGACTTTTTGCGCGAGATGCCGGGCCAGCTGCTCGAGACCGACACCCAGGTCGATCCCGATGCCGAGGTCTCGGGCGTCTATCGCCACGTCGGTGCCGGCGGCACCGTTATGCGTCCGACCAAAGAGGGTCCGGCGATGGTCTTCAACAACGTCAAGGGCTTTGACGATGCCAAGGTCTGCATCGGCATGCTTGCCAGCCGCAAGCGCGTTGCCGCCCTGCTCGACCTGGACGAGGAGCACCTGGGCCTCGAGATCGGTAAGCGCTTCGAGAACCTGATCGCGCCCGAGCAGATCGCCGAGGGCAAGCATGTCGACTGCCAGGAGGTCGTGTACAAGGCGACCGACGAGGGCTTTGACCTGCGCAAGATCGTTCCCGCTCCCACCAACACCCCCGTCGACGGCGGCCCCTACATCACCATGGGCCTCGCCTACGGCACGAGCCCCGACGGCTCCCAGTCCGACGTGACCATCCACCGCTTCTCCTGCGTCGACAAGGACAAGCTTGCCATGTGGATTACCCCCGGCAGCCGTCACCTGGGCGCGTTCTTTGACGAGTACTGCCAGCGCGGCGAAGACATGCCCATCTCCATCTCCATCGGTTTGGACCCCGCCGTGTACATGTGCTGCGGTTTTGAGGCTCCCACCACGCCGCTCGGCTTCAACGAGCTGCAGATCGCCGGCGCCCTGCGCGGCCACGCCGTCGAGCTTGCCGACTGCGTCACCGTTCCGCAGAAGTGCATTGCCAATGCCGAGTACGTGCTCGAGGGCTATCTCATGCACGACGAGACCATCAACGAGGATGTCAACGGCCACGGCTACGCCATGCCCGAGTTCCCCGGCTACACCGGCGGCGCCAAGGTCTGCCCGGTGATCAAGATCACCGCCGTCACCACGCGCGTCAATCCCATCATGGAGAGCTGCATCGGTCCTTCGCACGAGCACGTTTCCATGGCGGGCATCCCCACCGAGGCTTCCATCTACAAGATGGTCGAGACCGCTATCCCGGGCCGCCTGCTCAACGTTCACGCCGCCCCCTGCGGCGGCGGCAAGTTCGTTGCCATCATGCAGTTCAAGAAGTCGAGCAAAAATGACGAGGGCCGTCAGCGCAACGCCGCCATGCTCGCCTTCTCGGCATTCTCCGAGCTCAAGCACGTCATCCTTGTTGACGAGGACGTCGACATCTTCGATATGAGCGACGTGATGTGGGCCATGACCACGCGCTTCCAGGCCGACGTGGACCTCATTACCATCCCCGGCTGCCACTGCCACGTACTCGATCCGTCCAACGACCCTGCGTTCGACCCCACGATCCGCGAGCACGGCATCGCCTGCAAGGCCATCTTCGACTGCACGGTCCCGTTCAACCTTAAGAAGAACTTCATCCGCTCGCAGTTCATGGAGATCGACAAGGACAAGTGGGCAGCAGAGCTCGCTTTCTAGTACGTAGCCCTACCAAGTAACTAAGTAAGGAGTTGTCATGCCTGAGTCTTCTGTCCGTCCCCGCCGCATTGTCGTTGGCGTGTCTGGCGCCAGCGGTGCCGCGCTGGGTCTTGAGTGCCTCAAATGCCTGCGCCAGGCCGGTGCCGAGTCGGCACTTGTCGTCACGCGCGGGGGAGAGATTACCATCGAGCAGGAGCTCGGCATGACGCTCGACGAGTTTGCCGCGCACGCCGATGTGGTCTACGACAACAAGAACATCGGCGCCGCCATCGCAAGCGGTACCTATCCGGTCGACGGCATGATCGTGGCGCCCTGCTCCATGAAGACGCTCGCCGGCATCGCGAGCGGCTACAGCGAAAACCTGTTGCTGCGTGCGGCCGACGTGCAGATGAAAGAGCAGCGCCGCCTGGTGCTCATGGTGCGCGAGACGCCCTTCAGCGCCATTCACGTCGACAACATGGCGCGCCTGGCGCGCGTGCCGGGCGTCATGCTCATGCCGCCCGTGCTCACGTTTTACAACGGCCCCGCCACGCTCGACGACGCGGTGCATCACATCGCCGCCAAGGCGCTCGAGGCCGTCGGCGTGTCATGTGAAAACTATAAGCGCTGGTCATAGGCGTCTTTAGGGTAGGATACGAGGAGTGTTTGAGCCCGCTGCCCCTGTGGGCGGCGGGCTTTGGTGTGTCGGGAGGACCTATGCAGACGGGCATGTATGCGATCAGCGAGATGGCGAGCTTGTTCAATGTTTCGCGTCAAACGCTCATCTATTACGACAAGATCGGCCTGTTTAAGCCCGCCGTGGTTAACGAAAAAGGCTACCGTTTCTATTCGCCCACGCAGATCCCGCTCATGCGTCTGATCTGCATGCTGCGCGACCTGGGGCTCGAACTCGACGAGATTGACCGCCTGACCTCGACGTTCGACATTGGCGAGATGACCGATCACCTGCGCTCGCGGGTGCAGGCGCTCGATGAACAGATTGCCGGGCTCAAAGCCGAGCGCGCGAGTGTGCAGGAGCGTCTGAGCTTTTACGACGAGGCGGTTTACTGGCGCGAGCGCGAGGGCAAGCCGGAGCTCAAACAGTTTGAGCGCCGCTACGTGGTCTTTGAGGAGTTTCCGGGCGATATCGAGCGCGGCCGCTCGATGCTTCACCCCACGCTCATGCGGGCGATTCTGCGCATGCGTACGTTGACGGGCACGCGCCCCATGCGCGGTTGGGGCGCCATGCTGCGTCGCGAGGCACTGCATTCCGACGACCCTATCGCCGGCGCCGGCTCCTTTGCCGTACTGCCGCGCGGTGCCGAGGAACTGCTGCCGAGCGATCCCGCCGAGCTGGCAGAGATCGGCATCGAAGTGCTGCCCGAGGGCACGTATCTGTGCATGAGCCGCTGGGGTATGCCGTACGAGCCCGAGGGCATCCGCGCCATCGTTGCCTGCATGGACGAGCACGCGCTCCAGCCCATCGGCAACGCCTTCGACTTTTGCTACCTCGATACCACGAGCTACGACGAGTCCCACCAAGAGGACTTCTGCTGCATCCAAATCCCCGTCACCCTCGCAATGTGACAAAGGGACAGTCCCTTTGTCACAGCCACGCCCATTTCTTAGAAACTTGCAAAATCTGCAAGTTTCTAAGATAACATCTTATAAACTTGCAGATAATGCAAGTTTATAAGATGTTACGTCTGGCCGGGCGCTAGGGAGACCCTATGAACATCGTTCGCCGAAGCCGCTATCTTGATCGACTCATTGCTTTTCAGGATACCGACCTCATCAAAATCGTGACGGGCATACGCCGTTGCGGCAAATCCACGTTATTGGACATGATGAGGGAGCACCTGGCGCAACAGGGGGTGCCGGCAGAGCGTTTGCTGACCTTTAAGATGGAATCTCTAGAGTACGCGGGGATTACAGATTACCTGACGTTTTATCGCATGGTTCGGGAGCGCATCAACGGTGTCGATCGCCCCTATCTGTTCTTTGACGAGCTCCAGAATGTCGAGGGCTGGGAAAAGGCGGTTAACTCGCTCCGAATCGATTTGCCGTGCGATATCTATGTCACGGGCTCCAATGCCTTTTTGCTATCGAGCGAGCTTGCAACGCTTATCTCGGGCCGGTATATCGAGGTCAAGATGCAGCCGCTCACGTTTGGCGAGTATCTTGATTTTCGCTCGATTGATGCGGCCGTCGCCGAAGGGCTTGGCGAGAGGGCCGAGCTCGTTTCCAAGACGGGCGATCGCCTTAATTCAAACACCGTGCTCGAGCAGTACATAACCTATGGCGGCATGCCGTTTCTGGCTCATGACGAGCCGAGACGCGAGGCGTGCCGTGACTACATCCGCAGCCTCTATCAGACGATTGTCGCGCGCGATATCCTATTGCGCGCGACGCGTAGAGGTCGCGGAGCTATCACCAAGCGCGACGTTCTCGAGCGGCTCTGTGCGTATCTGGCAGACAACATTTCCAATCAAACCTCGGTCAACAAAATCGTAGGGACGCTCAACGAATCGGCAGGCGGTAAGACCAACGCATCGACGGTGTCGGCGTATATTGACGCTCTGGAAGAGACGTACCTGTTTACCAAGGTAAAAAGGTATGACGTCAAGGGGCGGGAGCTTCTCAAGACAGGCGGTAAATATTACATAGCCGACACGGGAATCCGCAGCTATCTTGACGGATATAGAGGCAGCGATAGCGGAAGGATGCTCGAGAACGTTATCTACAACCAGCTTGTCTTTGAAGGATACGAAGTGTTTTGCGGCCATCTGCGCGCGGGGGAAATCGACTTTGTCGCAATCGGCGAGGGATCGGACCGTAAATATATCCAGGTTACCGAACGGATCGATGCCGAGGCGACCAGAGAGCGCGAGCTGCGACCGCTCAAACTAAACACGCTGGGAAAAATCCCTGATTCGTACGAGAAGATCCTGATCGTCAGGGATGGTGAGCATCCAACAGACATCGACGGCATCAGAATCGTAGGGGCGGTCGACTTCTTGCTGAGAAACAAGATCGCCCACGGCTAAACGCAAAATGTGACAAAGGGACAGTCCCTTTGTCACATTCCGTGCGAGCTCCTGTGCCATCTGGGGGTATAAGGCTAGCAAGTGTTTATTTGCGAGGCCAAGGGGGCGCCCCGTATGGATATCGATACCTTTGAGTGGTGGTATAGCGAGGGCGAGGCTCCGGACGAAGAGTGGGACGAGCCCGCGCCGTGTGACGTGTCGAGCGACGAGGACGAGACCGGCAACGATGCCGGTGCCGAGCCTGAAGCCGCCTCCGATGCCGCCGAACTCCTAACTTTTGAACAGGCCTGGGCCCAGGCCGAGGCCGACGAGGCAAAGGCCGATGCTACGGCCACGCTCGGCGAGCCAGCCGACATGTCCATCTCGCCGGCAAAGACCCCGCAGCCGCGCCACACCATCGACCCCGATAGCACGGCATCCTTCAGCATTCTCGACGTGCCCTCGCAGGGTGCTCAGGCGCCCGCGCCCACACGTCGCCCCAATCTGTCTCGCGAGGAAGATGCAGGACGTCGCTCGCCGCTCGGCCCCATCCTTATCGCCTTTATGGCCGGCGTTATCGCATGCTCGGTAATTGGAAACGTCTGGAGCCATGTTGAACAACAGCGCCAAGACGCCGCCAAGGTCGAGATGTCTGTCGAGCAATCGCTCAGCCGCACGCGCTCGGTGCATGTGTCGGTCGAGGTTAAGGACGGTGCGACATGGGACACCGCCCGCGGCGACAGCCAGATGCTCATCCATATCGTGGGCCGCACGCTCAAGGGACAAGCAATCGACGAGTATCAATACGTCAATTCCGAAGGTGACGGTATCGAGCTCAAGCCCGGCGACTACGAGCTCACGGTCGATGAGCCGCCCGTCGCCACCGACGGCACGCGTTACCGCGCCTCAAAGCGCATGGTTCCGGTGAGCTTTAATTCACAGGCGCCCGATACGGTCGATAGCACGCCACAGGGCGGGTTTGACCTTTACGCTATTGCTCAATAACTGCGCCTGACGCTCAACCCCGCCGCCAAGAGTGGGACAATAGCCCTCGACACTGTTGTTTACTTTTGGAGGAAGTAGCATGTCCACCGTCACCACCATCAAGCGCGGCGGCCTTACCGCGGCCATCGATTCCATGGGCGCCCAGCTCACGAGCCTTGCCCTCAACGGCAACGAGTATCTGTGGCAGGGCGACCCGGCCTTTTGGGGCAAGCACGCGCCCATTCTGTTCCCCATTGTGGGCTCGTTGCGCAACAACACGGCGACGTCTGCGGCCGGCACCTGCGAGATGGCGCGTCACGGACTCGCGCGCATCGTCGAGCACAAGCTGGTCGAGGTCTCCGAGGACGGCTCGTCCGTCACCTACGAGATCACCGACACGCCCGAGTCGCTCAAGGCTTTCCCCTTCCACTTTAAGCTCAACATGACCTATGCCCTGACCGGCGACGCCACGCTTACCCAGACTTTTGCCGTCACCAACACCGGCGACGTGGACCTGCCGTTCTCGGTGGGCGGCCACCCCGCATTTAACGTGCCCGCCCCCGGTGCTGAGGATGAGACGTTCGAGGATTACGAGCTGGCGTTTACCGAGGCTTGGACTAACGAGGCCCCCGTCATCACGCCCGATGGCCTTATGACGTTCGAGGGTAGCTACAAGGCGCCCGATAACTCGGACGTGCTGCCCATCACGCACCGCAGCTTCGATAACGACGCCATCATGTTCACCGATACCCCGGGCTCCACGCTCACGCTGCGCGGTCGCAAGTCGGGCCACGGCGTCAAGATCGACTTTGAGGGCTTTAAGTACATCGGCGTGTGGTCTGCCGCCAACGACGCCCCGTTTGTGGCGCTCGAGCCCTGGACCGGCCACACCACCATGGACACCGAGGACGACGTCTTTGAGCACAAGGTCAACACCATCACGCTGGCGCCGGGCGAGACAGACGTCCGCAGCTTTAGCGTCACCTTGCTCTAGAGGTTCCGCCGTTCTAACGAACGGCGGACCGGCCGACGCTGCGCGCCGCCCAGAGCGACAATTTGTCATTCAAAAGGCAAGGCATGACCAGAAGGTCTATGCCTTGCCTTTTACATGTCAAGTGGTACATGGGGGCAGGCTGCTTTGCGCCAATCGTCCTCGTGTGTCTATTAATTTTTCGCGCACATGCCGCGCTGCTGGTTGTTGACGTATATCCTGTCTTATTGTCAGCAAAACGACATAGGGAAGGCATCAGATGCAACCTCGACTACAGCGCGACGCGCAGGCCCAGCCGGTGTGCAGTCGTCGCATCTTCTTGGGTAGCGCTCTCGCTGCGAGCGCTTCTGTCGTCGCCGGCGCACTTGCCGGTTGCCAGCGCCCCTCCACGCTGGAAGTAGTTCAGCCCACGACAGGCGGCGGTCGCGATGACCTGTCCGATTCCGTTATCGGCAAGGATAAGATCCGCATCGGCATGGAGGCGGCCTACGCCCCGTACAACTGGCAGGTTTCCGAGGCCAGCGAGTTCACGATCCCCATCGATAACGTGCAGGGCGCTTATGCCGACGGCTACGACGTGCAGATCGCCAAGATCGTCTGCAAGGCCCTTGGCGGTGAGCCCGTTGCCGTCAAGCAGAGCTTCTCGGGCCTCATCGATTCACTTAACAATGGCCAGATCGACCTCATCATTGCCGGCATGAGCGCCACGCCCGAGCGCGAGGAGTCCGTCGGCTTTTCCGATCCGTACTTTATCGGCTACTTTGGCCTATTCGTAAAAGAGGGCTCGCCCTACCAAAACGCGACCAAGCTCAGCGACTTTAGCGGCGCCACGGTGCTCGGCCAAAAGGACACCATGCTCGATACCGTCATCGACGAAATCCCGGGCGTTGTGCACAAAAACCCGGTCGATTCGGTTCCCACGGTGTTTTCGAACCTGCTGCAGGGCACGTGCGACGCCGTGACCTACAACACTGAGAACGAAAAGGGCTATATGGCCCAAAACCCGGGTATCGTGCCGATTCAATTTGCCGAGGGCGAGGGCTTTAAGCAGGAGGTCACGGCGAATGTCGGTTGCCGCAAGGGATCGGACAAACTGCTTAAGCTCATCGACAAGACACTCAAGGGCATCAGCCAGGAGGAGCGCGACCAGATGTGGGACGCGTGCCTCGACCGTCAGCCGGCATAGGGAGGCAGCATGAAAGGCATCAATCGTCTGGCCTCCTTTATCAAGGCCGACCACCGTTATGTGTACCTGGGCACGAGCGTTATCGCGGCGCTCGGCTTGGCATTTAGCCAGCGCAACCCCACGCCGCTGAGCTTTTTGGCGCCCACCGGCATCTTCCAGGATTGCCTTTGGGCGATTCTTTGGGCCTGGATCGTCGTGTCGGCGGCGGCGCTGGTCACCAAGCTCATGCACTGGAGCGACTATCGCGAAAAGTCGCCGTTCGCCTCCGAGCGTTGCCGTCGCGGCGCGCGCCTGGGCAGCTATGTCGTGGTTGCCATCGCGGCGATCTTCTTTATCGACCGCTGCGTCATGTCGTTTGTCGACCTGGTGCAGGTGAGCATTGTCTCGGACTCCAATCCCAGCGACTTTCTGTCGAGCTTGGTCTACATGACCTACAAGAGCGGCGACTTCTTCATCCGTGGCATCGAGATCACCATCGCGCTTGCCACCTTCGGCACCGTCATCGCATTCTTCCTGGCGCTGCTCTTTGTGTTCCTGCGTATTCAGACCTTCGACCGCGTAGACAACGACCTGGTGCGCTTCTTTAAGAGCATCGGCCGCGGCTTTGCGACCGTCTACTCCACCATCGTGCGCGGCACGCCCATGATGGTCCAGGGCCTGCTCATCTATTACGCGGGCTTCACCGTTTTGCGCGGCATGGGCTTCGAGACCGCCCAGGCCAACCAGATCTGGAGTACCTTCACTGCCGGCCTCGTCACCATCTCGCTCAACTCTACCGCCTACATGATGGAGGTCCTGCGCGGCGGCATCGAGTCCATCGACCCCGGTCAGGCCGAGGCAGCGCGCTCGCTGGGTCTGTCACAGTGGCAAGCCATGCGCAAGGTCGTGTTCCCCCAGGGCATTAAAAATGCGATTCCGGCGCTCACCAACGAGCTCATCATCAACATCAAGGATTCGTCGGTGCTTTCGGTCATCGGCGTGTTTGACCTCATGTACGCTACTACCACGGTCGCCGGCGTGTACTACCGCCAGATGGAGGTCTACTGCGTGGCGCTCGTGGTCTACCTGATCCTGACGCTCGTGGCGAGCCGCCTGCTCGAGGCCTTTGGCAAAAAGCTTGGCGCCGAGGCCCCGGCAACGCTGCCCAGCTCCAACTAGGCTCAAGACGAGGAGAATCATCATGGCAGATACCGCCACTACCGGCACCGCGGCCGCCGCACAGACCAATGAGCCGCTTATCCGCGTCGAGGGCCTGCGCAAGAGCTTTGGCTCGCTCGAGGTGCTTAAGGGCATCGACCTCGCTGTCAATCCCGGCGAGGTCGTCACCATTATCGGCGCCTCGGGCTCGGGCAAGTCGACCTTCCTGCGCTGCCTCAACCTGCTCGAGACCCCGGACGCGGGCCACATCTGGTTCCACGGCCAGGACCTTACGGCCGAGCGCTGCAATATCAATAAGCTGCGCGAGGACATCGGCATGGTGTTCCAGGGCTTCAACCTGTTCAACAATATGGACGTGCTCGACAACTGCACGCTCGCGCCCGTCACGCTCAAAAAGATGAGCAAGGCCGAGGCCGAGAAGGTCGCGATGGAGCATCTGGCGAGCGTGGGACTCGAAAAGTTCGCGCACGCCGCCGTGGGTCGCCTGTCCGGTGGCCAAAAGCAGCGTGTGGCCATCGCTCGTGCCCTGTGCATGAATCCGCAGATCATGCTGTTTGACGAGCCGACCTCGGCGCTCGACCCCGAGATCGTGGGCGAGGTGCTCGAGGTCATGCGCAAGCTCGCTGCCGACGGCATGACCATGGTCGTCGTCACGCATGAGATGGCCTTTGCCCGAACCGTATCCGACCGCGTGGTCTTTATGGACAAGGGCGTGGTACTCGAGGACGCCGCGCCGGCCGAGCTCTTCGGCAATCCCAAGCACCAGCGCACTCGCGAGTTCCTCTCTCGCTATCTCGAGGACAAATAACCGGCGCAAACGCCTACGTTGCAGGGCCGCTCCCGTGGGGCGGCCTTTGTCGTCACAATCGAAAGGATGTCATGGCCGAGGTTTGGCGCTTCTTTGCGCATGAGGACGATTTTGCCGATATGGACGAGGCCGGCGCGTGCGAGCGCTTGGGCCGCGTGCTGTCGTTTCCGACCATCTCGAGCATGGATGCCGAGGCGGTGGACTGGCAGCCCTTCGACGACCTGCGCGCCTATATGCAGCAGGCCTGGCCGCGCGTGTTTGCGGCGGGCGAGGTCGAGCTTATCGACCACTCGCTGTTGGTGACGCTTGGCGGTTCCGACTCCGCCCTCAAACCCGTCATGCTCATGGGCCACATGGACGTGGTCCCCGTGGTGCCGGGTACCGAGGCCGACTGGACGCACGCCCCCTTTAGCGGACAGGTGGACGACACCTACATTTGGGGTCGCGGCGCTATCGACATGAAGGATCAGGTCGCAGGCATTCTCGAGGCGGTTGAGTATGCGTTGGCGCACGGCTGGGAGCACAAGCGTTCGCTGTTGCTCGCCTTTGGCCAGGACGAGGAAACCACGCAGTACGGCGCTGGAGCTATCGGCCGCGTGCTCGAGGAGCGCGGTGTTGAACTTGAATATCTGATCGACGAGGGTGACTACCGTATTGTTTCGGCTGCCGAGTACGGCGCGGGCGAGGGCTGGCTTATGCATGCCGACCTGGCCGAAAAGGGCTATGCCGATATCGTGCTCAAGACGAAGAGCGCGGGCGGGCATTCGTCTAACCCCTACGGCGGCACGTCGCTCGAGGTGCTCAGCCGTGCCATCGCCGCAATCTGCGATATCGAGTGGCCGACGCGCGTGACCGATCTGCTTGCCGCGCAGCTTGTCGAGCTGGGGCTCTACACGGCGGATGAGATTGCCGCCAACGGGGGCGCCATTGTCCGCGATTGCCTCGCCAGCAAGAAGCTCTATCCGCTGGTGACGACCACCTGCGCGCCCACGCAGATCGAGGGAGGCAGCGCCGGCGCCAACGTGATGCCGCAGGATATGTGGGCCAACATTAACTTCCGCATGCTCGAGGGCACGAGCGTGGCCGACGTTGTGGCGCGCTGCCGTGAGGCGGTTGCCGGGGCGGACCTTGCCGGTCGTGTCGAAGTGGAGCTGGGCCCCGGCAGCTCCGAGCCCTCGCCGTCCCCGCGCATCGGTGGTCCCGGCCTCGAGGCGGTTCGCTCCATCGCCGCCCGCTATTTCTGCGATCCAAAGGGGACGGAGGAAAACGGATCATCCGAGCCGTTGGCGATTGTCCCCTCGACCGTGATCGGCGCGACCGACGCTGCCAACTACCAGCACATTTGCTCCGAATGCATTCGTTTTTCGGCGTTTGTGGTCGACGATGACGAGTGCGACCGCGGCGTCCACGGCACCAACGAGCGCATCACCCGCCGCGCCTACCTCCAGGGTGTTCGCTTCCTCATCGCCCTGCTCCATACGCTCTAGAATCCGACAAAGGGACTCTCCCTTTGTCGGATTCCGTGCGGGTTGTATGCAGGTTTGCCTGCGCACGCTATCATGTATGGGTTAGACCGCAACTATGTACCCCACACGCGAAGGGATGCGCATGTATCTGAAGATCGACATGTTCTAGCTGGGCTTACCCCCGCAGTGGCGCCATGCGCCCCATCAATTCTGCCGATTTTCACCTTCACGCATATAAAGGAGTCCCGTCATGCGCGACAAGCTCGAAAAGATCATCAAGGCCTACGAGGAGCTCGAGAAGAAGCTTTCCGACCCGGCCGTCGCCTCCGACATCAAGGAGTTCACGCGTCTCAACAAGGAGTACGCGCACCAGTCCGACCTCATTGCCGCTTCGCGCGAGTACATCGGCGCGCTCGATGACATCGAGGCTGCCAAGGAAATGCTCCACGATACTACCGATGCCGATGAGAAAGAGATGCTCCAGATGGACATCTCCGAAAACGAGGCCAAGCTTCCCCAGCTCGAGGAAGACATTAAGTACATGCTCATCCCGAGCGACCCCAACGACGACAAGAACACCATCGTCGAGATTCGCTCCGCCGCCGGTGGCGACGAGGCGGCCATCTTCGCCGGCGACCTGTACAAGATGTACCAGCGCTTCTGCGAGTCGCGTGGCTGGAAGACCACCGTGCTCGATTCCAGCCCCAGCGAGGCCGGCGGCTTTAAGTCCATCGAGTTCAAGGTCGAGGGCGACCGCGTCTACTCCGTCATGAAGTTTGAGTCCGGCGTGCACCGCGTCCAGCGCGTTCCCAAGACCGAGTCCCAGGGCCGTATCCAGACCTCCACGGCAACCGTCGCCGTGCTTCCCGAGGCCGAGGAGATCGACGTCCAGATCAACCAGTCCGACCTGCGCATCGACACTTACTGCGCTTCGGGCCCTGGCGGTCAGTGCGTTAACACCACCTACTCCGCCGTGCGCATCACCCACCTGCCCACCAACACCGTGGTGCAGTCGCAGGAGCAGCGCTCCCAGATTCAGAATCGCGAGGTCTGCATGCAGATGCTGCGCGCCCGTCTGTACGAGATGGAACTCGAGAAGCAGCAGGCAGAGCTTGGTGCCGAGCGCCAGAGCCAGATCGGCCACGGCAACCGTTCCGAGAAGATCCGCACCTACAACCAGCCCCAGGACCGCGTGACCGATCACCGCATCGGTTTCAACTCCACCTACAACGGCGTCCTTCTAGGCGATCAGCTCGGCACGGTCATCGAGGCGCTCGCCGCCGCCGAGCGAGCCGAGAAGCTGGCACAGGCCGTGTAGGTTACGCGGTTTTACAAACCGCGTAACGACTCGACGCTGCGCGCCGCCCAGAGCGACAATTTGTCATTCAAAAGGCAAGGCATG
>UQPT01000007.1:0-48761 GCA_900543045.1 uncultured Collinsella sp. | reverse complement strand
ACGCTCGACGAACTGCCCGCCGTGCCGCGCGCGATCGCGAGGACCAAGCGCAAGAGCACGGCACTTCTATGGGCGCTCGCCATCGTGGGCTCTCCGGTATGGATTCCGCTGCTGCTCGCGTTCGTCGCCGTTGCCGCTGCAGTCTACATCTGTATTTGGGTTCTTGCGCTCTGCGTGTGGATCGTGGCCGCGGCATTCGGGGGCGCGGGCCTGGTAGGGCTCCTGTTCGCCGTGGACGGCATCATTATCGGGCATGTTCCGTACGTTTTGGCCTCGATGGGAATGGGATTCGCTTCCATCGGTGTGGCGCTCCTCACGGGAGCCGGCGCCTGGACGGCGTCCAAGCAGATCGCGCGCCTCTCTGCCCTTTGGGCGAAGAAAGCCGTTTCGCCCTTCTGGAAAGATCGAGGCAATAAGAGCCGCATGGGCGCCGAAGCGGCGCCGCTCACGGCATAGGAAGGAGTGCAAACATGTCCAGCGTAAAAAGGATTTACCTTGCCGTAGCGGGTGGGCTTGTTGCCACGGGGCTCGTCCTGGCTGCTATCGGATTTGTGGCCTCCGGCTTTAACCTCGCTGTGCTCAACACGCAGATCGACCTGCGCGATGACACCATCATTCTGGGTGGTGTTGAAATAGACGACCCGACAGGGCTTCCACTCATCGAGCAGCTTGCCGAGGTCGGCGAGATCCATATTGGATCTGCAACGACTGGTTCGTCTTCTCCTCGCAAATGATCGAGCTCGTAGCAGCCGTCCCCCCCCTTCGGGCGCACCACGACGGGCATGAGCACGCCGCGCTCGGAGCCTTTTTGCGAGACCTTCCGTCACGCTCTTCCTGCGTGGTGAACCGGTCATCGACCGACGAGAGGCTGATGGGAATCTCTCGACTTCGGGCCAATCCCGCTCACCGATCTGGTCTTCCTTCGTGATGCGCACATAAGCGAGCAGACACCGCGCAGTGCTTCAGCGCGGCCGCACTTCCACGTCTATGACGGAGGTGCCCGGCGGCGTCTTGGCAATCCCCTTGTTTGCAGGCGTTAGCGCGTGGGGATCGCCCACTCGGGGGTCGAGGCCGCCGAGGACGGCGGCGAACCTCGCGGTGTCATTCGACATCGCGAGGTTCCCGGACCATGACCACCTGGCCTCGTACCGCGGCATAGCCCCAAGGGTGAGGAGCTTCGGCACGTCGATCAGGGCGCCCGCGCAGCGTCGGCCGGTCCGCCGTTCGGCAGAACGGCGGAAGTCCCTAGCCGCCCAGGTAAGCCTTGCGGACGTTGTCGTCGTGCAGGAGCTCTTGGCCGGTGCCGGTCATGGTGATCTTGCCGGTCTCGAGCACGTAGCCGCGCGTGGCGATTGAAAGCGCCATCTGGGCGTTCTGCTCGACCAGAAGCACCGTGGTACCGGCCTTGTGCAGGTCCTCGACAATCTGGAAGATCTGCTCAATCAGAATCGGCGCCAGACCCATGGAAGGCTCATCGAGCATGAGCAGCTTGGGGTTGCTCATAAGGGCGCGCCCCATAACGAGCATCTGCTGTTCGCCGCCCGAAAGGGTGCCGGCGACCTGGCGACGGCGCTCCTTAAGGCGCGGGAACTGCTCGTAGACGCGCTCAAGGCCCGGAGCCACCGTGGACTTGGGCTGCGTGTAGGCGCCCATCTCCAGGTTCTCCTCGACCGTCATCTGCAAAAAGGCGCGACGGCCCTCGGGAACCTGGGCCAGGCCCTTGCCCACCAGTTTATCGGCAGGCGTATGGGTAATGTCCTCGCCCATAAACTTGATGGAGCCGGTCTTGGAACGCAGCAGGCCCGAGACGGTTTTAAGCGTCGTGGACTTACCGGCGCCGTTCGCGCCGATCAGGGCCACGATCTCGCCCTCGTTGACGTTAAAGGAGATGTCCTTGATGGCGTGGATAGCGCCGTACCAGACGTTGTTGTTGTAGACGGAAAGCATCGGCTCTGCCATTTAGTTCTCCCCCTTATCCTGCTTGCCCAGATATGCCTCAATTACGGCATCGTTGTTCTGGATCTCCTCGGCCGTGCCCTTGGCGATGACCTTACCAAAGTTGAGCACGCAGATGCCCTCGCAGATGTTCATGACGAGCGACATATCATGCTCGATAAGCATAATGGCGATGCCAAAGGTGTCGCGGATCTTGACGATGTTCTCCATGAGCTCCGCGGTCTCGGACGGGTTCATGCCGGCGGCAGGCTCGTCGAGCAGCAGCAGTTTGGGGTTGGTGGCAAGCGCGCGGACGATCTCCAGACGACGCTGGGCGCCGTAAGGCAGCGAGCCGGCCTGCTCGTTTGCCAGGTGCTCCATATCAAAGATGGACAGCAGCTCCATGGCGCGCTCGTGGGCGGCCTTCTCGTGCTTCCAGTACGTCGGCAGACGCAGCACGCCCTCAAAACCAGAGTAGCGCTCCTGGTTGTGCAGGCCGACCTTAACGTTGTCCTCCACCGTCATGGTGTTGAACAGGCGAATGTTCTGGAACGTACGGGCGATACCCATACGGTTGACCTGATAGACCGACTTGCCCGAGGTGTCCTCGCCGTCGAGCAGGATAGTACCGTGCGTGGGCTGGTACACCTTGGTGAGCAGGTTGAAGACCGTGGTCTTACCGGCACCGTTGGGACCGATCAGACCGGCGATCTCGGTCTTACCGATGGTCAGGCTAAAGTCGTCGACTGCCTTAAGGCCGCCAAATTCAATGCCCAAGTGGATGCACTCGAGCGCCGGGCGCTGGCCCAGGTCGCGGTCGGGAACGATGGCGCCAGAAGGATACGGGACCATCTTGCCCTTGTTGAACTCAAACTTACTGGGCATCGGCTGCCACCTCCTTCTTGGAAGCAAAGCGGTCCTTAATGCGTGCGAAGAACGACTTGAGCTGCGGGTTGTTGGTAAAGATCATGACCAGAATCAGCACGATGGCGTAGATGAGCATGCGGTAGTCCGAGAACTGACGGAGCAGCTCGGGAAGCACCGTGAGCAACGCCGCCGCGATGACGGAGCCGCGCATATTGCCCAGACCGCCCAGGACCACGAACACCAGGATGAGGATGGACGTGTTGAAGTCGAACTTGGTGGCGGAAAGCTGCGAGAAGTTACCGCCGAAGAGGGCTCCGGCAGCGCCGGCGAGAGCGGCGGAAACCACGAAGGCGATCATGCGGTACTCGGTGACGGAGATGCCCACGGACTCGGCAGCGATCTTGTTGTCGCGCACGGCCATAATGGCACGGCCGGTACGGCTGCGAACCAGGTTGAGCACGATCACGAGTGCGACCATGACCAGGATGGCACCGGCGAGGAAGGTCGAGTACGTCGACACGCCCGATGCGCCCTGCGCGCCCTTGATGATGGCGGTGCCGTCCTCGAGCAGGTGCAGGTCGTCGATCGTGGAGTTACCTGTGATGTTAAAAATCACATGCAGGCCGCGGGAGTCGACGCCCACGATAAGGCAGGTGACGATCTCTTTGATGATCTCGCCAAAGGCCAGCGTCACGATAGCCAGGTAATCGCCGCTCAGGCGAAGGACCGGGATGCCGATCAAGAAGCCCAGGATGGCGGCAGCGATGGCACCGACCACGATGCTGATGATAAGGCGCACCGGATCGGAGGGAACGGCGCTCTCCAGCGCGACCGCGGTAACGATGCCCGTATAGGCGCCGACGCTCATAAAGCCCGCGTGGCCCAGCGACAAGTCGCCCGCGATGCCGACGACGAGGTTAAGGGAGATGGCCATGACGATATAGGCCGTGATGGGAACCAGCTGACCGGCGATCATGCGCGGAATCATATGGTTGGACTGCATAAAGAACACGATGGCGAACGCCACAAGGCACATGGCGTACGTAACAAAGTCGTGACGCGTCTGCTTGTCTTTAAGAAACTTCATAACGCTCACCTACACCTTCTCGGGGACGTACTTGCCCAAGAGGCCGGCAGGCTTGACGAGCAGGACGATGATCAAAACACCAAAGACGATGGAGTTGGCAAGGCTCGTGGAAATGTAAGCCTGTGCCATCGCCTCGATGATGCCGATGAGAATGCCACCGACAAAGGCACCGGGGATGGAGCCGATACCGCCGAAGACGGCGGCGTCGAAGGCCTTGATGCCAGGCATGGCGCCCGTGGTGGGTTGCAGGACCGGCGAGTAGGAGCACAGGAGCACACCGGCGATGGCGGCAAGGGCGGAGCCGATGGCAAACGTCATCGAGATGGTACGGTTGACGTTGATGCCCATGAGCTGAGCGGCTGCCTTGTCCTCGGACACGGCGCGCATGGCCTTGCCCATCTTGGTCTTACCTGTAAAGAACATCAGACCGGCCATGATAACCAGGCAGGCGACGATGGTGACGAGCGAAACGGCGCTTACATTGAACTTGGCCAAGAACTCCGGCACCTGGAAGGTGACGAGCGAAGTGAAGTTCTTGGGCGTGGCGCCCCACAGAAGCTGCGCGGCGTTCTGCAGGAAGTAAGACACGCCGATGGCCGTGATCAGAACGGCCAGCGGGCCCGCCTGACGCAGCGGCTTGTATGCCAGACCCTCGATGAGAACACCGAGAACGGTGCAGACCACACAAGAGAGAATTACAGATGCCCAGCCCGGGAGGCCGAGATACGACGTGGCACAGAACGAGACATAGGCACCGACCATGATAACGTCGCCGTGAGCGAAGTTCAGCATCTTGGCGATACCGTAGACCATGGTGTAGCCCAACGCGATGATGGCGTAGACGCTGCCCATGGACAGGCCGTTGACCAGGTATTGGATAAAGACCGTCATGTTCCACATCCCCCTTTCGAATAGGTTTCCAGTTAATGTATGAAACAGGGACGTTACACTGTCCCTAGATACCAAGCAAGCAGGGAAGGCCAAACCTCCCCTGCTTGGGATCAAAACCGCTCTATGTAAGGCGGCTTATTAGGCCTGTACGTACTTGCCGTCGGTGATGACGTACGCCGTGGGCTCCTTCTGGACCTGGCCCTTATCGTTCCAGGTGAGCTTGCCGGTCAGACCGTCAACGGTAATCTTGAGCATAGCCTTAGGCAGCTTCTCGGCGACCTCGGTCGGGTCGGCGTCGACACCAAGACCGGCCTCCTCGAGGGCCTCGGCCACCGCGTGCACGCCGTCGTAAGCGTCGGCGGCAAACTGGTCCGGAGTCTCGCCATACTTATCCTTGTAAGCGTTGACGAAGTCGGCGTTCTTCTCGTCGTCGGCGGAGAACGGGGTCATGAGCAGCAGACCCTCGGCAAGAGAGGTGTCGAAGCCCTCAACGCCCAGGATGCCGTCCATGCCGTCGCAACCCATCATCTTGACGTCGTAGCCCATGTCCTTGGCGTTCTTGAGCAGGACGGATGCGGGCGTGTAGTAGATCGGCGCAAAGATCATGGTGGCGCCGGCCTGCTTGGCCTTGGTCAGCTGGTTGGTAAAGCTCGTGGCGGAGTCGTCCTTAAAGGTCTCCTCGTCGACAACCTCGAGCTTGGACTCAGCGGCCTGGGCCTTAAAGGCATCCGCGACACCCGAAGAATAAGCGTCGCCGGAGTTATAGAACAGCACGAACTTCTCGTCCGCATACTTCTGCGCCAGGAACTTGGCAGCGTTGACGCCCTGGTTGGGATCGGTAAAGCAAACCTGGAAGACGCAATCCTTGCCCTTGGTGACGTCCTCGGAGGACGCGGACGGAGTGATCATGAACGTCTCGGGGTCGTTACCGCACTCGGCGGCAACGGCAACCGACGCGCCCGTGGTGGTCGGGCCGACGAGGGCCTGCATGCCCCAGTCGAGCAGGGTGTTAAAGGCGTTGACGGCCTTCTCGCCGTCGGCCTGGTCATCCTCGGCCTTGCTGGCAAGCGGCAGCTCCTTGGTCGAGAAATCCTTGCAGCCAAGCTCGACACCCTGGGTAACGGACTTGCCGTAGGACGCGTTGGCGCCGGTCAGCGGTCCGATGGTGCCGATCTTAAACGAAGCGTCGCCCGAAGCGGAACCGCTGTCGCCGCCGTTGGAGGAGCAGCCAGCTAGAATGGACATCGCCCCCAGACCTGCTGCGCTCGCGATAACGCTCCTGCGATTCATAACAGGGTTCAATGACTTACCGGTGAGGCTCGACATGCGGCTCTCCTCTCAAATCTCGTCGGGTTTCGGTTACCCAACAGGCCATCCTTCGCCGTGTTCGGCGTTCGCAAAATAGTAGACGCTTTAGTTGAGAAAAGTGGCGATTATTTCAGCTATTCTTTTGTTTTGTCCGTTTATCCATAATTATGCGTATTTCTATTGGTTTATGCAGTTTAGCCACTTTATTGTGTGAAAGTAATGTTTCCATTCTGTTACAAGCTTCCCTGTCCTGATTAAAACGGCCTCACCGGTAGCGCTTTATACGCACTTAGGCGGCGATGTACTTGCCGTCCTGGATCACATAGGCTGTAGCGGGCTTCTCGACTTGGCCCTCGTCGTTCCACGTGAGCTCGCCCGTCAGGCCCTCGATCTTGATCTTGCGCATGGCCTTGGCAAGATCGCCGGCAATGTCGGCGCCGTCGGCCGTAATATCGATGTCTGCCTTATCGATAGCCTCGACAATCGCATGGACGCAGTCATAGGCATCGGCGGCAAACTGGTTGGGCGTCTCGTCGTAGGCGTCCTTATATGCCTTGACGAAGTCGGCGTTCTTCTCATCGTCGGCAGAGAACGGGGTCATGAGCAGCACGCCCTCGGCAAGGGAGGTGTCGAAGCCCTCAACGGAGAGCAGGCCGTCCATGCCGTCGGTACCCATGAGGGTCATGTCGTATCCCATGTCCTTGGCGTTCTTGAGCAAAACGGACGCCGGCGTGTAGTAGATCGGCGCAAAGATGAGCGTGGCGCCGGCCTCCTTGGCCTTGGTGAGCTGGTTGGTAAAGCTCGTGGAGGAGTCGTCCTTAAAGGTCTCGGTATCGACGATATCAAGTTTGGACTCCTTGGCCTGCTCGGCAAAGGCATCGGCAACACCCGAGCTGTACGTATCGCCGGAGTTGTAGAACAGGGCGATCTTGGCGTCTGCATACTTCTCGGCCAAAAACTTGGCAGCACTCGCGCCCATGGTGGGGTCGGTAAAGCAAACCTGGAAAACCGTGGTCTTGTCCTTGGTGACGTCGAGGGACGAAGCAGAGGGCGTGACCATGAGCATATCGTCGGCGATCTCGCCCGAGACAGCGACGGCGGCACCAGTCGTGACGGGGCCGACGAGAGCCTGCATGCCCCAGTCGCACAGGGTATTGAAGGCGTTGATAGCCTTCTCGCCGTCGGCGACGTCATCCTCGGACTTAAGCGAGAGTTTGAGGTCCTTGGTCGAGAAATCCTTGGCGGCAAGCTTGGCACCCTTCTCGGCCGAAACGCCATAGGTTGCCGCGGCGCCGGTCAGAGGACCGATGACACCGATCTTGAAGGTCTTGCCGTCATCGGCGGTGCCGCCGTCCGAGCCACCCGACGAGCAACCAGCGAGTGCTGCGGTGCTGCCGAGCGCCGCAGCGCCGGCGAGAAAGTTCCTACGGCTGAGCGTGCTGTTGATGTTGAACATGGTGTCCCCCTTTTTCGCTGGCCGCGGTGCGGCCGTCTTGCGGTACAGGGCAAACCTTATGGCGCAAACGTTGACAGTTTGTTACGGAAGTCCGTTTGTAGCGAGCGTGTTTCCAATGTTTCCGCAGCGTTTCGGGGGTGCCGTTTTGTGCGGCTCCTGTTGCCTGGCGAGCACGCGCCCCCGGTTCACGCTAGAATGCACTCAACCTTTAAGCGGTTTATCCATCCATAAGATGCACGAAGGAGTTATCTATGAGCGAACCCCTGCGCACCGTGAACGTCGGTCTGATCGGTCTGGGAACCGTCGGCGGCGGCGTGGCCCGTCTGATCAAGAGCCACCACGATGAGTACCTGGCAGCCTACGGCATCGACCTTAAGCTGACCCGCGCCTGCGCGCTTGCTTGGGAGCAGGCCGAGGCGGCAGGCATTGAGCGCGAGGCCTTTACGAGCGACTGGCACGATGTCGTCACCGACCCCGCCGTCGACATCGTCGTCGAGCTGATTGGTGGCGAGCATCCCGCAACCGAGATCTTCACCACTGCCTTCGAGAACGGCAAGCATGTCGTCTCCGCCAACAAGGCCCTGCTGGGCCGCCATGTCGAGACGCTTGCCGAGAAGGCGCGTGCGTGCGGCGTGCAGATTAAGTGCGAGGCCAGCTGCGGTGGCGGCATCCCCATTGTCAGCACACTCGAGCACGACCTGGTGGGTAACAAGATCCTGACCATCGCCGGCATCCTCAACGGCACCACCAACTACATCCTGTCGCGCATGGACGCCGAGGGCGCCGATTACGCTGACGTGCTCGCCGACGCACAGGCTAAGGGCTATGCCGAGGCCGACCCGTCCGCCGACGTCGACGGCTTCGATGCCGCCAGCAAGACGGCCATCCTCGCCTCCATCGGCTTTGGCACCCGCGTTACCACCGATGATGTGTACCAGCAGGGTATCCGCACCATCGGCGCCGAGGACATCGCCCAGGCCCGCGAGCTCGGCTACACCATCAAACTGCTCGGCATCGCCCGCAACACCGACGCTGGCGTCGACGTTCGCGTGCATCCCACGCTGATCCCCGCAGACCATATGCTCGCCAAGGTCAACGGCGCCATGAACGCCGTCTACGTGGTAGGCGACGCCGTGGGCGAGACCATGTTCTACGGCGCGGGCGCAGGCTCCTTCCCCACCGCGAGCGCCGTCGTGGGCGATATCCTGTCGCTCTCCGAGCAGATCAGCCGCGGCGTGGCTCCGCTGCCCGAGATTGAGCCCTATGGCCACAACCTCACCTTTAAGCCCATGGACGAGCTCCAGACCAAGTACTATGTGCGCCTGAAAGTCGCCGACCGCGTGGGCGCCCTGTCCGAGACGGTCGACATCTTTGCCAAGCACAACATCTCGATCTCGCTCATCAACCAGGTCGAGGACGGCAAATCGGGCGTCAGCGATGCCTGCTCGGTCATCTTCCTGACGCACCGCGCGCTCGAGAAGGACGTCCAGGCTGCCGCCGCCGAGCTTGCCAGCGTCGGCTGCGTGGCCGAGGTCGCCAACGTCCTGCGCATCGAGGACGTTGAGGCTTGGACCGAAGGCGTCATGGCGAACTAGCCCAACGCTCGCCTAGCAATACGCGCCTTGAGGGCTCCCGTCCGATGTGGGACGGGAGCCCTTTTGTCACCTGCCCTAAGCACAACGGCAAAGCATATTTGCGCGAGCCGCTCATCGGTAACGCGGGCTACCGTTCACCGATATGCAAACGCGGCCGATTCCGACTACCGCTACGCTGTGCTGCGAATGTCCGCCCGCGATGAGAGGAAGCACCATGTTGCTCGAGGGCAAGAAAGCAATCATCACCGGAGGCACACGCGGTATCGGCTATGCCATCGCCTGCCGTTTTATCGAGGAAGGCGCTGCCGTCACCGTCTTTGGCTCGCGCCAGGAGACTGCCGACACGGCCGTTGAGAAGCTGACAGCCGCCTATCCCGACGCCAAGGTCTGGGGTCGCTCCTGCGATCTCACCTCGCTCGAGGCCGTGACTGAGGCCTTTACGCAGACTGCAGCCGACATGGGCGGCTTGGACACGGTCGTCAACAATGCCGGTATCTCCCAGCGTTCACCCCTCTTGGACTACACGGCCGAGGAGTTCGCCAAAGTTATGGACCTCAACGTCGTCGCCGTCTTTAATGGCCACCAGGCTGCCGCCAAGATCATGACCGAGGCCGGCCACGGCGGCACCATCACTACCACAAGCTCGATGGTCGCCAAGTACGGCCAGCCCTCCGGCGTCGGTTACCCCACGTCCAAGTTTGCCGTCAACGGTATGGTCCAGTCGCTCTCGCGCGAGCTCGCTCCCATGGGCATCCGCGTCAACGCCGTCGCCCCCGGCGTGACTAAGACCGACATGGTCGCCAACCTGCCCGAAGAGGTCATCAAGCCCATCATCGCCACCATTCCGCTGGGTCGCATGGGCGAGCCCGAGGATGTCGCCAACGCCTTTGTTTTCCTGGCGAGCGACATGTCCTCCTATGTCACGGGCGCCGTGCTCCCCGTCGACGGAGCCGCCCGCTCCTAAGGAGCCACAAGCTTTGGCTTCAAGCTTCAACATAGCTCAACCAAAAAGGCGCGCCGTCTGAATCAACTGCAGACAGCGCGCCTTCTCCTGTTATGAAAGGGAAACTATGTCCCAGTATTTCGGATCAGAACGGGGCACGGTTTCCCCCAGGACCTCCTTGCGGAAACTGCATCCCACTCTGAGCGCCCATTCCGGGACACAGCTTCCCAACGGCCCCCGTTTCGGAAACCACATCCCGTTCCGAGCCTTCAAAGCGGGACGCGGCTTCCCCGAGAAAGTATCGACTACTTACCGTCGTCGTCTTCGGCTTCTTCGCGCGCATAGAGCTCCAGCATGCGGCGGCGGTATTCGCGCACAGCGAGCTTGGCGCGCTCCAGGCGGCGGCGCTCACGCGGAGTCAGCTCGGACGGGTCGACCTCGTCTCCATAGGTCTTATCGGCAAGCAGGTGCGCCGCGTCCACGATGCGGGCATCGATGTGGCCGCTCGCTGCCTCGGCGGAAAGACGCTCGGCAATCGTATCGAGCGTAGGCAGGCCCTCGAATACGCGACCATGGCCATGCGAGGTCAGCAGCTCGTGCTCGCGCGCGAGCAAGCTCGCTAGGTCGTGGTGGGCGCGCAAGATGTCGAGCGCATCGGATGGATGCTCGGCAACCTCTGCCACGGCGGCGACCGGTGCGGCATCCACCACGCGGTAGAAGAGCTGCGCGAGCAATGGCATCAAGAACACCGTGATGGCACCGGCGGCAACCATGACCGACGCAATATCTTGCGACAGCGCGCCCGCGTTGACGGCAACGCTCGTAACGGCAACGATGATCGGCAGCGCCGTGGTGCAGTACAGGGCCACGGTAATGCGACCATACGCCGACACATCGCGCGTCGCAGGACAAATGCTCATGGAAATAAGAATGGGCACGGCACGAATAATCAACAACGCCACGATAAAGCCCGCGAGCAAGCCCGGGCGCGACGCCACGGCCGTCAGGTCGATCTTTGCGCCCGACACGGTAAAGAACACCGGAATCAAAAAACCGTAGGCCAGACCGTCGAGCTTGGTCTCGAGCGTATGGTTGCCCTCGGGGATGATATAGCGCAGGACAAAGCCAGCGGCAAAAGAACCCAACACGATGTCGAGATCAAAGACAGCCGAGAATGCCACGAGCGTGACCAGGATGAGCACCGTCAGGCGCACGAAGGTCTGCGACGTGGTATCGGCGCGCTCCTCAACAAATGCAAAGAAGCGGCTGCCGACGCGCTTGGAGCGGCTCGGGACCACGGCCAGCAACACGCAAACCACCGCAAACAAGCCAAGGATAACGAGCGTTTGGATGCCAGTGCGGGCAGACAACAGCACCGACATGGCGAGCACGGGACCGAGCTCGCCCCAAGTGCCATACGCGAGAATCGAGTCGCCCACGCGCGTGCCGGTGAGCGAGCGCTCACGCATGATGGGCACAAGCGTACCGAGCGCCGTCGAAGTGAGGGCAAGCGTCACGGCGATACCGTCGAAATGACTGACTGAGAACCACGGGGTAAAGCGCACGGCAAGCCAGGCGATACCAAACGTGACGACCCACGTCGCCAAGCCGTAGCGCCCCTCGACGCCCGTGATGCTCTTGGGGTCGATCTCAAAGCCGGCAAGCAGGAACAAAAAGGCCAGGCCCAGCTCGGACACAAGCGAGACCTCAGCATCTACATGGATGACGCCGAGCATATGGGGTCCCAGTACCGCGCCGAGCACGAGCAAAAAGACCGTCTCGGGAACGGGTTTTCCGGGAATCGCCGAGGCGATAAAAGGACTCGCAAAGGCCACGAGTGCGATGATGGCGAGCGAAATGAATGCCATGTGATGCCTTTCTCTTGTTTGCGCTTCACTGTAGCACCCTCGCCGTCCTCAACGCGCCGCGAGCTGTCGTATCATAGTGAGGTTTACAAACATGTGGCTCAAGGCGACCGCAGGGCAGACCCCGCAAACCGACCGCTGCCGCATACCGTACCGTACGCCCAACCGATCAGGAAGGCAGGAACCAATGGTCTCTCGTATCTACGTGGAGAAGAAACCCGGGTTCGACGTCGAGGCTCAGCAGCTCAAGGGCGAGCTGACCGAAATCCTCGGCATCAAGGGCATCGAGGCCCTGAGGATTATCAACCGCTACGACGTCGAGGGCATCGACAAGGAGCTTTTCCGGTCCTGCGTGCCGACCGTCTTTAGCGAGCCCCAGGTCGATGTGACCTACGACGAGCTCCCCGCAAGCGATGACGCCGTCTTTGCCGTCGAATTCCTGCCTGGCCAGTTTGA
Source organism: uncultured Collinsella sp. (assembly GCA_900543045.1). Lineage (GTDB taxonomy): Bacteria > Actinomycetota > Coriobacteriia > Coriobacteriales > Coriobacteriaceae > Collinsella. The sequence goes on along the minus strand of UQPT01000007.1, from coordinate 36,358 downwards.
CCAGCGCGCCGACTCCGCCAGCGAGTGCGTGCAGCTCATCAGCCAGGGCGAGCGCCCCGCCGTGCGCTCCGCCAAGGTCTATATGATCTCGGGCGCTCTGGACGAGGCCGCCATTGATGCCATCAAGCACTACGTGGTGAACCCCGTCGAGGCGCGTATCGCCTCGCTCGACCTGCCCGAGACGCTGTACATGGAGACCCCCGAGCCCCAGCCCGTCGAGGTGCTCGACGGTTTCCGCGAGCTCGACGAAGCCGGCCTTGCCGCCTTTATTTCCGAGCGCGGCCTTGCCATGGACGAGGCGGACATCGCCTTCTGCCAGCAGTACTTCCGCGATGAGGATCGCGACCCCACCATCACCGAGATCCGCGTGATCGACACCTACTGGTCCGATCACTGCCGCCACACCACCTTCGGCACCGTCCTGGACGACGTGACGATCGACGACGCCGTGGTGCAGCAGGCCTTCGACCGCTACATGGAGATGCGCCACGAACTCGGTCGCGACACCAAGCCCGTCTGCCTCATGGACATGGGCACCATCGGCGCCAAGTACCTCAAGAAGACCGGCGTCATGACCGATGTCGACGAGTCCGAGGAGATCAACGCCTGCACCGTCAAGGTGAAGGTCGATGTCGACGGCGAGGACCAGGACTGGCTGTTCCTCTTTAAGAACGAGACCCACAACCACCCGACCGAGATCGAGCCCTTCGGTGGTGCCGCCACCTGCGTGGGCGGTGCCATCCGCGACCCGCTGTCGGGCCGCAGCTACGTGTACCAGGCCATGCGTGTCACCGGCGCCGGCGACCCCACCGTCCCCGTGTCCGAGACGCTCGAGGGCAAGCTGCCGCAGCGTAAGCTCGTGACCACTGCTGCCGCCGGCTACTCCAGCTACGGCAACCAGATCGGCCTTGCCACCGGTCAGGTCAACGAACTCTATCACCCCGGCTACGTCGCCAAGCGCATGGAGGTCGGCGCCGTCGTGGGCGCCACCCCGGCAAACCACGTGCGTCGCGAGTGCCCCGCCCCCACCGACAAGATCATCCTGTTGGGCGGCCGCACCGGCCGTGACGGCATCGGCGGTGCCACCGGCTCCTCCAAGACCCAGAACACCGAGTCCATCGAGACATCGGGCGCCGAGGTCCAGAAGGGCAACGCCCCGGTCGAGCGCAAGCTGCAGCGCCTGTTCCGCCGCGGCGATGCCTGCCGTCTGATCAAGCGATGCAACGACTTTGGCGCCGGCGGTGTCTCGGTCGCCGTAGGCGAGCTTGCCGACGGCCTGTATGTCGACCTTGATACCGTGACCAAGAAGTACGACGGTCTTGACGGCACCGAGCTCGCCATCTCTGAATCCCAGGAGCGCATGGCCTGCGCCGTCGCCGACGGTGACGTCGAGGAGTTCATGGGCTACGCCGCCGAGGAGAACCTGGAGGCGACCGTTATCGCCGAGGTTACCGCCGAGCCGCGCATGCGCATGGCCTGGAACGGCGTCGCCATCGTCGATCTGTCCCGCGAGTTCCTCAACTCCAACGGTGCGCCCAAGCACCAGGTCGCCCACGTCTGCGCCCGCAGTGTGTGGCAGCCCAGCTGGGCCGGTACCACGCTCGCCGAGCGCATGACCTCGCTCGTCACCGACCTCAACGTCGCTTCCAACAAGGGCCTTTCCGAGCGCTTCGACTCCACCATCGGCGCCGCGACCGTGCTCATGCCCTTTGGCGGCAAGACGCAGCTCACCCCGAGCTCGGCCATGGTTGCCAAGTTCCCCGTGGACGGCGAGACCACCACGGCGAGCGCTATGGCATGGGGCTTCAACCCCTACCTGATGGAGGCCGACCAGTTTGCGGGCGCCTACCTGTCCGTGGTTGAGTCCATCGCCAAGCTCGTGGCTGCCGGCTTTGAGCACAAGCGTGCCTATCTCTCCTTCCAGGAGTACTTCGAGCGTCTGCGCACCGAGGCCGAGCGCTGGGGCAAGCCCATGGCAGCCGTCCTGGGCGCCCTTATGGCCCAAGTCGATCTGGGTGCCGGTGCCATCGGCGGCAAGGACTCTATGAGCGGCTCGTTTGAGGACGAGGCCGGTGAGCTCAACGTTCCGCCGACCCTGATCAGCTTCGCTGTGGCCGTGGGCAAGGCCGCCCGTGCCGTCTCGCCCGAGTTCAAGGGTCTGACGCATCGCGTCGTGCGCATCGCCCCCGCCACCTATGGTGAGGACTACCGCCCCGACGCTCAGCAGCTGCTCGCCGCGTTTGACGCCGTCGAGGCGCTCACCGCCAACGGCGACGCCCTGGCCGTCTCCACGCCCGGCTACGGCTGCGGCGTCGAGAGCCTCTTTAAGATGTGCGTCGGCAACCAGATCGGCATCGAGCTTGCCGAGGACGTGGACGTGGAGAGCCTCTTCACCCCGCTCTACGGCAGCTTTATCGTCGAGCTCGCCGAGGACGCCGAGCTGCCCGAGGTCGCCGACGGCGTTGTCGTCGAGCCCCTGGGTACCACCGTCGAGGGCTATGTCATCGACACCGGCTCCGAAGTCATCGAGCTCGCTGAGCTCCAGGAGGCCTGGGAGAGCGGCATCGAGGGCGTCTTCGCCTACCGCAGCACCGGCGAGACCGCCGAGGTCGAGACCATCGACTTCCGCGCCAAGGATATCCACGTGTACGGCGGCGCCAAGATCGCCCGCCCGCGCGTAATCATCCCCGTGTTCCCCGGCAACAACTGCGAGTACGACAGCGCCCGCGCCTTCCGTGCCGCCGGTGCCGAGGCCGACACCTTCGTGATCAACAACCTCACGCCCGAGGCCGTCGCCGAGAGCACCCACGAGCTCGCCCGCCGCATCCGTGCAAGCCAGATCGTCATGATCCCCGGTGGCTTCTCGGGCGGTGACGAGCCCGATGGCTCCGCCAAGTTCATCACGGCGTTCTTCCGCGCTCCCGAGGTCACCGAGGCAGTCCGCGACCTGCTCAAGGCCCGCGACGGCCTGATGCTGGGCATCTGCAACGGCTTCCAGGCTCTGGTCAAGCTCGGCCTGGTGCCCTACGGCGACATCGTCGACGCCACGCCCGATGCGCCCACGCTGACGTTCAACACCATCGGTCGCCATCAGAGCCGCCTGGTGCGCACCCGCATCTCGTCCAACCTGTCCCCGTGGCTGTCGCAGTGCAGCCTCGACGACCCCTACACCGTCGCCATCAGCCACGGCGAGGGCCGCTTTGTCGCCAACGACGAGGTGCTCGCCCAGCTGATCGCCAACGGCCAGGTCGCCACGCAGTACGTGGGCGAGGACGGCAAGCCGAGCATGGACCTTTCCATCAACCCCAACGGCTCCGCACTTGCCATCGAGGGCATCACGAGCCCCGACGGCCGCGTCCTGGGCAAGATGGGCCATGCCGAGCGTCGCGGCGACAACCTGTACCGCAACGTGCCCGAGCATGTCCCCGGCGACAAGTTCATGCCGATCTTTGAGAGCGGCGTAGCCTACTTCGCTTAAAGCTTTCCCATCGGGTACAATCCCCTCGGGTAACAACACCCGCCACCGGCACACCCGGTGGCGGGTTCTTTTTTGCTTCGCGCATACAGGAAGGACACCATGGAAAGCCGCAAGTCGTATCTCGCCACCCTGCCCGGACTCATCCTGGGCTGCCTTGTTTGTTGCGCGCTCTGGGGGTCGGCCTTTCCCTGCATCAAGATCGGCTACGCACTCTTTGGTATCCCGGCGCACGATAGCGCCTCGCAGCTGCTCTTTGCGGGCTTGCGCTTCACGCTTGCCGGCGCCCTGGTTATCGTTGGGATGAGTGCGGCCCAACGCCGCCCCCTCATTCCGCAGGCTCGCGACATCAAGCCCATCTTTGTCTTGTCGCTCTTCCAGACTATCGGGCAGTACTTCTTTTTCTATCTGGGCCTCTCGCGCGCCAGCGCCATGTCGAGCTCCATCATCGAGGCCAGCGCCAACTTCCTCGCAATCCTCTTTGCCGCCCTGGCATTTCACACCGAGAAGCTCAATACGGCCAAGGTGCTTGGCTGTGCGCTGGGCTTTGCCGGCGTCGCGCTCGTCAACCTCTCGGGCGCAGATGGCACCTTTGGCTTCAGGCTCGATGGCGAGGGCTTTATCCTAGCCTCCACTGTCGCGGGTGCTCTTTCGACCTGCCTGATCGGCATCTTCTCGCGCAAGCACGACGGCGTCTTGCTTGCCGGGTGGCAGTTCTTGGTCGGCGGCCTGGTCCTCACCGCCATCGGCTTTTTGATGGGTGGCGCGCTCTCCCCCACGGCGATTGTCCCCGCCATCGTGCTCATCATCTACATGGCGCTTATCTCCGCGGTCGCCTACTCGCTGTGGTCGCGCCTGCTTGCCGTCAACCCCGTCAGCCGCGTCTCGGTCTTTGGGTTTATGAACCCGGTCTTTGGCGTACTGCTGAGCGCACTGCTGCTTGGCGAGGGCGCCGGCACGAGCCCCGTTACCGTCATCGTTGCCCTGCTCTTGGTCTGCAGCGGTATCATCATCGTCAACAAACCCAAAAAAGCCTAGCGAACTGCCCTTATTTAGCAGAGAGATTCACATACTTTAGTTTAATGGAGTACATCGGTGAGCTGAAGGCCACCACGCACGCAAGCGTGCGCCCCTTTTTCTAGCGTATCTGGACGCCGGCTTTCTTTTTCTCGGCCTTGACGCGGTAGAGCTCCGCATCGGCAGCGCGAAGCAAGTCTTGCCAGGTATCGACACCGTCACCGACCCGTGCGTAGCCGATGGACATCCGCAACAGATACGGCACGTCGGCACGTGCGAGCTCATCGTTGATTGCCGCACACAGGCTTATGATGTCCTGCTCCGCCGTCGCCTTTTGGAGCACCACGAACTCATCGCCGCCATAACGTGCGATAAAGCCGCCAGACGCCGAGCAGACTTCTTTGAGCGCAGCGGATATGACCTGAGAGCGTGGTCGCCCTCCACATGCCCATAGCGATCGTTAATCTGCTTAAAGCCGTCGGCGTCCATCATAAGCAGATATACATCTTCGGCCTGATCCACATTTGAGAAGAGCGACAGCATATAGGTCTCAAAACGGTTGCGATTGTTAAGTCCAGTCAACGGGTCGGTCGAGATGAGCTGCTCCTGGTAGATGATGTAAAGCAGCAACATGCTAATCATTATGCCGACACAAAGGCCGGGCACCGAGTATACGACCTGAAAGGTACCGCCCACCAGGGCCGGAATGGCGAAAAATGCCAAGGTTCGATAGATGGCCTTCGTCTGCAGGCTCTCGACCCTGCGAGATTGCACAAACGCATGCAGGGACGTATGTATAACGTAACAGTAGCTGACGATGGGCTGGATCATATAGGCAAAGCCGCGACGATACACGCCCTGCGAATCGATATAGAACAGGGCGTGCGTCCAGTAACTGGTAAACGCCAGCACGACCACCAGAGCCGTAGGCAACGCTACAAGCACCACCCTATAGCGCGAGGTCAAAAGACGAGAACCCTGCACCGTCTCGGAATAGATAAACCAAATGAGACACGCGATAGCAAAGAGCGAAAACGAAACCGCGTTGGAAATCCAGTTGGCAGCAATGCCCAACGTGCCGTCCACACCGTCCGAAAGCGTCCAGATCATATCGAATAATATGTACGCGGCAGAGGTGTAGCCAAGCATGCTAAACAATAGCTGCTGGGTGCTCGAGAACAAGGAGCAACGACTTCGCACGGCAAGCCCGATAAGAACAATCATGCATAGCACGAATATCTCAATCTTGAGTGCCTTAACCACTAGCGCCATCCCTTCAATACCCAAGTGGTCAGAATCGCCCAATTCGAATCAGGGCAATAAACACCCCTTTACTCCGCAGGGGTAAAGGGGATAATAGCAGAGCGCCCGAACATCACTGCAAAACAGTTTCTGTTCGGGCGCCCATACGGCGCGAATTGCACACGCCGGCATCATTGATGGGTATCGATTGCTACTCGCCATCGATGTCAGTCGCGACAGCCTCCTCGATGGCCTCGACACCGGCGGGCGACAGGTCTTCCTTGCCCTGACAGAACTTCTTGTCAACCCAGCCGGTCAGAATCGGAGCCATGATTGCCGTGATGATAACGGCGGTGGCGATCTGAGCGTACGCGGTGGGCGCAAGCTCGGCGTAACGCGGTGCGACCTCGGCGAGGGCAACCGGTGTGGTCATAGCCGTGCCGGCAATGGTGGAGCAAGCCACAGCGGCCTTGCCATTGCCGCCGCACAGACGCTCGAACGCAAAGGTGATGGGACCGACGACAAACAGCGTGACAAGGCCCAGCAAGATGCCGGAAATACCGCCGGTGATAAAGCTCGACAGGCTCATGGACGCACCGAGCTGAAATCCGATGACGGCAATCGCGGGATTGGCACCGGGAACCAGCAGGTTCTTGATAAACGGGAACAGGTTGCCCAGAACCATGCCAATAACGAGTGGCAAGATGGAGCCGATAATGGTGCCAATGGGAATGTTGGCGAGACCGGAAACACCGAGGATGATCATCGTGACGGCGGGGCCAGCCGTAAAGAACAGGATACCGACGGCGCCCTGCTCGGACTCATCGCCGAACTCGCCCATGATGCCCGTATAGAGCGCCATGTTGCAAAACGTGATGCCGCCGATGATAGACACGGAGCTCAGACCCAGGAAGTTGTCGTTAAAGAAATATGCCACGCCCAGGCCGAGAGCCGCTGCGACGACCAGCTTGGGGATCAGCACGACGATACCGGTCTTGATGGCACCCGGCGTGGACTTAAAGCTGATGCCGGCGCCCACAAACAGCAGGATCGCGGCGACGATGGTATTGGAGCCACCGCGGCAGGCAGCCGTAAAGAAGCCGCCGATCTCAAAAACCTGCGGGCAGAAGGTGTTGAGCAAAAGACCGACGATCATCGGATAGATCATGATGTCGCCCGGGATGCGCGGGACCTTGAATTTCTTTTGCTCGTTGGCGGTCGCTTCCTGTGCCATGAAACCCCCATTTCCGCTGACGGGGTACAAAAGCCCACGTCACGCTTTGCTACAGTAAAGTTTGACCATGGTACCAGAAGAAATAGACCAGCTCGGTGAAAAATTGGATTCGTTGGCCGGGATGCTAAACGTGTCCCGCTCTTATACGAGGCTCAAAACGATATAGAGCACGATGCCCGAAACACAGCACCACAACATCGACTTTGTCCTGATTGCCACCACCACGACGCCGGCAGCCGCAATCCAGGGAACCAAGGCAGGCCAGAGTCCCGCGTCGAACGCCCCGGGGCTCACCAAGTCGTTGGCGACCAGCGCGGCAAAGGCAGCGGGCGGGATATAACCCAGGGCCTCGGTAATGCGGGGCGACAGCGTTCTCCCGCGCAAGGCAAACGCCGGCGCGATGCGAAAGAACGCGATAGCAGCCCACGACGACAGCCACAGAACCAAGAACTCGTTAACGGGCATCGCGGGCACCTCTTCCGTCTAATACAGCATCGCACGCCAGCGCAATGGCAATGCCGACCACGACGCTTGCCGGCACGGCAATATTCGTGAGGCCCAAGAACTTGCATACGGCGACGGACACCGCGCCCGAAACCGCCGCGACAACGTTGCCGCGCGACAGCCGCTGCGAAAAGAGTAGACAGATAAAGAGCGACGTGCAGACGAAACTCGCAATAGCGGTGGGAACATCGACAACGGCACCGACGATGGCGCCCATCGTGCACGAAGCGCCCCATGTCGCGATGAGGATCACGTTGAGCACGAAGGATTCGCGCGGGCCCCAATCCTCCCCCTCAACCAGCTTGGCAAGCGAGATGCCGTATGCCTCCTCGGTGAGCGTCGCGGCAACAGCCAGCGTCTGACGCTTCGAGGCGCCCGCCAAATGGGGTGCGATCGATGCCGAGTAAAGAGCGAAGCGCGAGGAGATGGCGGCGACGCTCGCGATAATCGAAGGTGCCGGTACGCCCGCCAGCCAAAGATTGCAGATCATAAACTGGCCGCTGCCCGTCACAAACGTGCTGCTCAGAGCAAAGACCATCCAGGGCTCCATTCCCGTCTGCCCCATGATCATTCCGCACGGCGCGCCTATTGCAACATAGGTAAGCATCACTGGCCAGACGATTTTAAAGATCCTAAGGACCATGCCACTCCCATTCTGGTAAGTCGTCTGCAGCGCGCCTTGCAACGCAGCAGAAATATCAACCGGTGGCAATAAAGTTCACCTACAATTGCCACCGGATCGAAAGACACAACTTTTTAGGAAGTCATTATGACAGCTATCGATCGAGACCGGGCGCGCGCGGCCTTCAAAAGCTACACCGATGCCTACGACGCCACCAACCCACGCATCGCGCTCAAAATCGAGCATACGTACCACGTGGCCGAGGCATGCGATGCCGTAGCGCGCGAGCAGGGCTGGTCGTCAGAAGATATTGACCTGGCATGGCTTTGCGGCCTGCTGCACGATATGGGCCGCTTTGAGCAGCTGCGACGCTGGGACACCTTTAAGGACGCCGAGAGCATGAGCCATGCAGTGCTGGGCATCGAGGTCCTCTTTGGCGAGAATCCCGCCGATGCACCCGCCGTAATGAGCATCCGCGACTTTATCGATGACCCGGCAGAAGATGAGCTCATCCGAGCGAGCATCGCCTATCACAGCGATTTCCGTCTACCCGCACAGCTCGACGAGCGCACGCGGAGCTTCTGCGACATCGTGCGCGATGGCGACAAGATCGACATTATGCGCACCATCGCCGACAGCACCGTCGACACCGTCCTCAAGGTGGATGAGGACACGTTTCTCGCCAGCCACTTCTCGACACCGGCGCTTACCGCCTTTGACGAGCACCGCTGCGTCGCGCGCGATGAGCGCGATGAGCCCGCCGACTTCTTGGTGGGGCTTATCTGCTTTATGTTTGAGCTCGTCTATCCGGCAAGCCGCGCGCTGGCGCGCGAGCAAGGCGATATCTACCGCCTGCTCGACGCGCCCTTTGGCATTACGCGGCCCTTTACCGACCCCGCCACGCAGGCAACCTGGAGCCGCCTAAAGGACGAGATGCGCGACTGGCTGGCGCGTGCCTAGCGCTCAAACTGGGCCAGCAGCTCCTCGACGACCTCGACGGCATCACCGACAACCTTGTACTGGGCAGCACCAAAGATGGGGGCATCCGGGTCCTCGTTGATGGCGACAATGCACTCCGCCCCACCGATGCCGGCAAGATGCTGGATGGCGCCCGAAACACCGATACTCACGAGAAGCTTGGGCGAGACCGATACACCCGTCTGGCCAATTTGGTGGCGATACTCCAACCAGCCTGCCTCCACAATGGGACGCGTGCAACCAAGCTCGGCACCCAGGGCATCGGCGAGCTTTCGCATCAGGGGCAGATTCTTCTTGGAGCCGATGCCGCGGCCCACCACGACCAGACGCTCGGCATCGGCAATTGAGGCCTGCTGTCCCCACTCCTCGGCGGGAATCGAGATCTCGACGCGGGCCTTAACGTCATCCGCAAGCACTACCTGGGTAATCGTGCCGGAGCGGCTATAGTCAAACTCGGGCGCCTTAAAGATGCCGGGGCGCACCGTTGCCATCTGAGGACGGTGGTTGGGGCAGATAATGGTGGCCATCAGGTTGCCGCCAAACGCCGGGCGCGTCTGCTGCAGCAGACCCGTCTCCGTATCCATAGAAAGCACCGTGCAATCGGCCGTAAGACCCGTCTGCAAGCGCACGGCCACACCGGGCGCCAGCTCGCGACCAAAGGCGGTCGCGCCGTACAGAATGGCCTCGGGCTTGCGCTCGGCTACCAAATCGCAGATCAAGCGAGCGTAGACCTCCGCGTCGTTCTGACGCAGGCGCTCGTCACGACAGACCAGAACTTCGTCCGCACCGGCGCAAATCAGATGCTCCAGGTCCCCGAGTGAGCCCTCGGGGCTCATGCCGACCAGTGCCACCAGACGGCAGCCGCGGGCATCGGCAAGCTCGCGCCCCTTGCCCATGAGCTCGAAGGCCACGGATGCAACGGCATCGTGCTCGTCAGTCTGCACGAAGATCCAGATGTCTCGATATGCGTCAAGGTCTGCCGCGCCGGCGGCCTCGTCGCGCTCAATCGAGATGGCGTTGACGGGGCAGGCGTCGACGCACCCACCGCACAGGATACAGCCGTCGGTTACGCGGGCACAGCGATTGGGGCGCTCACCCTCCACCACAATGCCGCCCGAGGCGCAGGCGCGAACGCAGCGACCGCAGCCGATACAGGCTTCGCTATCGATAATCAGCCCGCTCATCTATGCCATCCCCTCAATAATCTTGGCAAGTTTTACCGCCTGCTCGGACGCCGTTCCCTCAACGGCCTCGCACGTTTGGTCACGGTCGGGCACAAACGAGCGCACGACCTGCGTCGGTGATCCGGCAAGGCCGCAACGCGAGGGATCGGCGTTTACGTCGGCAGCGCTGGCCACACGCACGTCTGCATCCTCGGCCGCGCGAATACCGGCAATACTCGGCATGCGCAGCTGGCCAATCTCCTTGGCGGTCGTCATCGCACACGGCATCTCCAGGTACACCGTCTCCTCGCCGGCATCGCAGCCGTGAACGAGCGCCAGCGAGCCACACGTCGTAAATCCCGCGCTCTGCACACAGCTCACGTCGGTCACGCAGGGGACCCCAAAGGCGCCGGCCAGCTCGGGGCCGATCTGGGCCGTATCGCCGTCCACTGCCATCTTGCCGCAGATGAGCAGGTCAAAGTCCTCATCGAGTGCCTCGATGCCGCATTTGAGGGCATAGGTGGTGGCTAGGGTATCGGCGCCCGCAAAGGCGCGATCGGTCAGCAGCAGCGCGTCGTCGGCACCGCGGGCGATGCAGTCGCGCAGCAGCGATTCGGTCGCGGGGATGCCCATCGACACCACCGTCACACGCACGTCCATGCCAAAGCCGATAAAGTCGTCCTTCAGCGCTAGCGCACATTCGAGAGCACTTGCATCGAAGGGATTAACGACCGCCTGCTTGCCATCACGCACGATAGTATTGGTCTTGGGGTCCATCTTGACCTCGGTGCTTCCGGGCACCGCCTTGACGCACACCACCATATGAAAATCACTCATCTTCACGCGCCCCCTTTCTGGACGAGCTCATCCAAGAGCTTCTCCGTAAACAGGTTGCCGCGACCCAGCTGGCCGGCAGGATCGAGCTGGAGTTTGAGATGCGCCGACTCGACCATGGCCTCGTGGCCGTACATCGTCTCCAAGAAGCCCGCCTTGATCTTGCCGACGCCGTGCTCAGCAGAAACGGCACCGCCCATGGCCGTGACCTCGGAAGCCCACTGGGCAAAGAGTTCTCCACCACGACGGTAGTCTTGCGCATCGCGCGGCAGGATGTTCACATGCAGATGGTTGTTCCCGATGTGTCCCCAGGCAGCAGACTCAAGCCCGCTTTCGGCCAGCGTGCGGCGATAGAGGACCACGACATCGGCAAGGCGTGCATTGGGCACCGACATATCCGATCCCAGCTTGGTAATGGTGGGGTCGGTGCGGCGACGCTCGTCAACGAGCATGTTGACACTCTCGGGGACCGCGTGGCGGAAAAACCGCTGGCATTCGCGATCGACTTCGGTGCGCGCGACCCATGTCGCATCGTCGCGGCCGCCCGCAAGCTCCAAAACCCATCCCAGGTGGTACAGTTCCTCGGTCGCCTGCGCCTCGTCGTCGCAGTCAAGCTCCACGTAGACACAGACCTTTGCCTCGTCGTCGAGCGCCGGCAGCGAGGCAAACGCCGTCGACTGCTCGCGCTGGCGACGTAGAATATCCAGGGCGCCAGCATCGAAGTACTCGATGGCAGCCGCATGGGACAGGACAGGGCGCACGGAATCGGTAAAGGACACCGCCTTGTCCTCGCTATCGAAAAAGCAACTCACACCCCATACGACCGAAGGTGCCGCCTGCAGGGCGATCTCGAGCTCGGTGACAACGCCGAGCGTGCCGCACGCGCCGATAAAGAGGTCGATGGCGTCCATATCGTCCGCAACGAAATAGCCTGAGGCATTTTTTGTCTCGGGCATGGTATAGCCGGGAAGATCGAGTTCGAGCGTACGACCCGCTGCCGTCACGAGCGACAGGTGGCGGTCCTGGGCAAAAGCCTCGCCGCGCTGAAGCTCAAGCAAATCGCCATCAGCCAGCGCGACGTGGAGTCCCGTGATATGCGGGCGCATGGGACCGTAAGCGTAGCTGCGGGCGCCGGAGGCGTTGCATGCCGCCATGCCGCCCAGACAGGCAGATGCCTCGGTGGGATCGGTGGGAAAGAACTGCTCGGGGGACTCTTGGAACTCCTCGTAGGCCTCAAGCGATGCCTGGTCCCAACCAGCGGTCGGCAGTACCTTCTTGCTCAGCTGCTTACGCAGCTCCGAGAGCACAACGCCCGGCTCCACGCGCAGCAGAAATTGGTCTTGTTCATCGCGGCGAAGGCCCAAGTAGCGATTCATACGGGAAGTATTGAGGATATGCCCACCGTGGGGCACGGCACCGGCGGCAAGGCCGGTTCGGGCGCCCTGAACCGTTACCGGGACACGCTCGGCATGGAGCGTTTCCAAAATGGCACGGACCTCGTCTTCCGTTGTCGGAAACGAGATGCTCGATGCTTCGCCCGATGCGCGAGATTCATCGCGGCCATACTCTTCGAACTCGTCGGTGAAGGGTTTAATGGTTGCAGACACGCGAACTCCCCCTTTAGCTAACTACAGTGTTTGCAGGGAGATGTTACCGCATCGTTTCGTCGACGTGTTCGAGACCGTCTCCATAATTGGCGATTTTTACGTTTGTGCAATTCGGCGAACGGCAAGGCTTCCTCGGCAGACGATGCTTTTGACACATATCGCCCCGCCGTCGCCGACCGCTCGATTGTCGCTCGAAAAAAGTTGAAGTAATTTTTCCACCTTTTACCTGCGGAGATGTCAAACCGTCAAGCATTTGGTCAGAAATTGGTCAAGTAGCGGCTGATACGGTCGGCGTCGACAGCCAAAACCGATAGAAGTTTTGGCCCCAGAAGCAGGGAGGTTCCCATGGCATATTACTGGCCCCAGTACGGCGTCGCCATCGAGGTCGACGACAATCCCTATCTCCTGCCTTTCGACGAAGAGGCGTTCCCCGATACGGCGGTCTACCACGTCACCACCGATGTTATCTGCGACCCCGAGTCGTTCTCGGCGCTCGCCCACCACATCGCGCGTATCCACGACATCGAGCTCCCTCACGACTTTGACGAGCTCATCTACTCGCGCCGCCTGATGCTTCACATGCTCTTTGGAGCGGACCCGTCCACGTTCGCACGTGTCTACACCACCAAGGACGCCGCATGAGTGCGAAGAAGCCGCCCCGCCTCGCAGGACTGGGGCGTCGCAAGAAACTCGTCGTTGTCTGCCTGGCTATCGCCTGCGCCCTCATCGCCGTAGGGCTATACGCCTGGCAGTCGCAGCCCGTGCCCGAAGCGGGCGCCTCAGTCACGACGGCAGAGGGTAAATCGCGACAAGAAATCCAAGATGAGCTCGATGCCATCGTCCGCGACAACATGATGACGATTTCGGTCGCGCCGGTCGCTCAGCTACAGGAGGACGGCAAGCTGCGCGTCAACGTGCAAAACGTCCAAGACAATAAATTTCCCCAGCGATTCCGCGTCATCCAAAACGACGAGACCATGTACGAATCCGGTGTGGTCGAGACCGGCAAGACAATCGAGACGTGCCCCGCCGGCGACATCAAAGAAGGCGAGGCATACATCGAGATCCAGGCACTCGATGCCAAGACCCTCGACAGCCACGGCAATCCGACACGTGTCAAGGTACGGGTTGAGCAAGCCGAGAACTAGCTTTTTCGGCCGACGCGACACCGCACGCAATTCACCAGCATTCGTCCAATCATCGCGGGGACGGCCCGCGGCGAATAGAAAGGAACGACCATGGACATCACCAGGAACATGAACGGAGCCAGAGCGCTCGTCGTGGGCGCAGGGCTCGCGCTCGCGCTCGCAATGGGCGCCGCCCCGACGCCAGCTCTGGCAGCCGGGCGCGTTGGAACCACAAAAGTAATGGTCAGGACCGAGATCGACAACGTAGAGTTCAAAGTTCCGACGGTTATTCCCTTCGTCGCCAAGGCCGACGGCACGCTTCAGGGCCCCTCAGAAGACGCGACCACCATCGACAATCATTCGGCCTACGGCATCCATGTCACCAACATGAAGATCGACGCCATGAACACCTGGACCATTGCCGCCGACGCCAAGGCCGGAACCGCGCAGAATTCCATCGACTTTAAGGTCGGCCCCAACGGCGCACTCCAGAACGCCAGCGCCGCAATGCAGGAGACGGGCCTCGATCTTTCCAAGAATGCAGCCTTCGACATGGGCTACCAGGGCATTGCCGGCGGCACGGACAAAATTAAGCTCAAGACAAGCGGAAACGTCGCCCGCGTCACGCGCGACATCTTCCGCGTAACCGGCGAAGGCGATCAGGTCGCAACGATCACCTGGACGGTCGAGCCCGGTGCGCACACGGCATAAGGCCGTCGCCCTGGCCGCCGCCGTCAGTATCCTAGCGTTTGGGCCAGCCATGGCCTTTGCCCAGCAAGAACAGGCGCAGGCCGCCACGCAGGTGACGGTCGACCTCTCGGAGCTCGACCGCGGCTGCCGCGAGGAACCGTTGGCTCAGACAGGCGACAGACGATGGCTCTTGGCAGCAGGCGCCACGGCAGCAGGCGCGGGAACCGCCGGCCTCGGTCTGCACATCAAACGCAGCCAGAAACGAAACACGGACAGGCCACACTAAATTAGCTAAGGAGACCCCATGGCATCGAAGAACCTTTTGCCCGTCGTCGCACTCTGCGGCGCGCTCGCAACCGGAACGCCTGTCGCCGCTTGGGCGACTCCCGTCATGGCAGACTCCTTACCAGCAGCCCTAAGCTCCGCATCAAATCCGTCGAGCGCCATTGCGTGCAAGCGTTTTTCGTTCGCACAGGCCGCAATCTCAACCTCGGGATGCCTTCGTCGTAATACGGACGGCTCGATAGTCGTGGATATCAATCGTTCGAACAAGGCAAACGGCTCCCAGGCGGGGTGCGCCGTCTGCACGTGGCGCTCGATTGTGCTCGATGCAGATGGCGATCCGTGCGATTTGGGGTTGCGCATCGATATCGCTTCGGTCGATGACTCGGCGAACGGAGCGAAGGTCGCCTTCGACGGTGCGTTTTTCGAGAAAGGAGGCGGTATATGTCTGGGCTGCGCCGCCGCGAATGCAGACGATGTGCAGCCCACCCTCTCATTCACGGCATCGCTGCGGCTGACCAAGGCGGGCACCGATGCCATCGCGGCGGGAGAAGCATCCCTGCTGTTCTACGCCGCCAGTACCGAAGACACAGACATTCATTTCGAGAAGCCGGCCGGATCGCTCAGCCTTACGCGCGGGACGGAGGCAGGCCCTATTGCGATCGATACCCACACGCTAGGCAGGCAACGCATTCTTGCCGACCCGGCGCTTCTCGAGATGGAGTGGAACGGATCCGGAGCCGTCGGGATTGTCCCCTCCGCGCTTGACGCCAAGACGCTCCCCTCAAACGACGAACCCATCAACGCAACCATACAAGAAGAGAGCACGGACAAAGAAGCAGGTGCGGGCGACACGCCGTCGCCGACAAACAGCGTCCCAGCTTCTTTCGAAGCACCGAATGAGCCCGCTACCGGTCCAAACGATCCCGAGCTCGCGGACAGTCTGAGGCTTGCTGATCCTCAGGAGATCGATGAAGGTAACTGCTGCGTGCATGCCGCCCTCGACCACACAGAGGTCATCGATGCTGCAAACATCGAAGTTGCCGCCGCCAATCAGCCCGTCCGCAAGTCGGCCATCATCGCATTTCCCGAATCCATCGAAGTCGTCTATTTGCCATCGGGCGAGGTCGTGGCCCCAACGCTGCTCACCTTGTTGGGCGCCAAGAATACTCGAAACGAAATTAAAAAGGTCACGGTTGTCGACCCTGCAACCACCGCTAAACTGCGTCTATACGCCGTTGCCCCAGACGGAGGCAAGACCTTGGAATTCGATGGCGACACACTTCTAGCCTGGCGACGTCTGGACATTATGCAAGACGTCTCGTATCAGATCGAACTCGAAGGGTTTGATCGTGCCCGCGATGCCAATATCATCGCCGCGGCTATTGAATCCCCGCAGCGGCTTATGACACTGCGCTTTGACTACTACCCCTATGTCCCGACAACCACCTGAGGCTTAAATGCTGCGCATCATTCCTAATACCACTTATATAACGTATTAGATGAGTCGCGATGTGCCTCGCATTTCGTTCTGCTACGATTGCCGCGTTGACATCAATGCGGGAGGATTCATGCCGGGTTTGGGAACGATCATCAACGTAGCACTTTTGATTGCAGGCGGCCTTTTGGGGCTGGTCGGCGGACGCTTTATCACGCCCCGCATCCAAGACACGCTCATGAAGGCATCAGGGCTGTGCGTCTTGTTTATCGGCCTGGGCGGAACCATGCAAAAGATGCTCGTCATCGACGGCGATGCCCTCTCGACCACCGGCACCACCATGCTCATTGTCTCGTTTGCCCTCGGCTCGCTCATCGGCGAAGCCGTCAATCTGGAGGCGGCAATCGAGAACCTCGGTGAATGGCTCAAGCGCAAAACCGGCAGCGAGGGTGACAACGAGTTCACCAACGCCTTTGTCTCGGCATCGCTCACGGTGTGCATCGGCGCCATGGCCATCGTGGGTTCGATTCAGGACGGTCTGCTCGGCGACTGGTCCACGCTCGCTCTCAAGGGCGCGCTTGACTGCATCATCGTTTGCACCATGACGGCCTCGCTCGGACGCGGCTGCATCTTCTCAGCCCTGCCCGTCGCCGTGTTCCAGGGAACGATCACGCTCTTTGCCGGCGCGCTCTCCCCCATCATGACCGCCACAGCGCTCGACAGCCTTTCGCTCGTGGGCTCCATGCTCATCTTCTGCGTCGGCGTCAACCTTATCCGGCCTCAGACCTTCCGCACGGCCAATATGCTCCCCTCCGTTGTCATAGCCGTCATCTACGCCCTCCTGTTCTAAACTATCTGCATCGTGGTATCTCGAACATCTGTTTGATGCTGTGCTATGATATGAGGTCATCGTAGCTGCGTTAGGAGAGGAGAGACGGTGGCCGACCAGGACATCAAGATGCTCATCGAGCGCATTATGGCCGAGGCCCGGACTCATCAGTCTGCTCGCTTCTCAAACGAAGTCTATGCTGACGAGCCGATTCTCAAAACTGGTCGTCAGATGCAGAATTTCCTTCCCGACCAGTACCGCAAGATGCGCGAGATATCGCGCTGGCAGGATGACCCCAAAGGCGGTGCGGGACGCTGGCTTTCGGAAGCCGAGCTCTTCTACCGCCAAGGCCTGCTGATGGCCGACTTTGAGGACGATTGCCCCTATAACGGTACGTTCAAGTCGTACTTCCCAACCTACAACGCTATGAGTGATCGGCAGCTGCGTGGCTATTTTACTTGGCGTGCCCAAGTGCGCCGCGGAACTGTCGAGGAAACGTCTACGTCCTTTGCCTTCCTGTATCTCTATGAGTTGATCTGCGGCATTGGCGTAGATGGCCCACTCGATGGCTTTAGCAAGATCAAGGCCTTTTGGGATGCCTATCGCGCCTTTGAGCCCGGCATCGACCGGTTTGCACGCGTGTGGCTGCAAGACTACGCCGTTTTCCACGGGCTCGATCCCAAGCTACTTCGCGACTCTAAAACCGTCATGTTCGATAACGCCCTTATCGAGCTGCGGCGCTCGGCTCGAGACCTTGCACCTGCACCGGCGCCGTCGGACCTGACCCCCAAGCGTCGCAAGGCCTCCAAGCCCACGCTCCCCCTTCCGCCCGATGAGGCGCGCGAGGAGCGCCTTATGGCCGCCATCAACGCCCTCTCCACGTATAACCTCAATAACTCACGGCTCGATCGCAGCCACCATCGCGACCTGCGCCACGTGGCATGCGCCGTGTATGTCCGTATGGCGCGCTACTATGACACGCACCGAAAGACCGGTATCGTAGCGAGCTTGTTTGGGGAGGAGACAGCCATGCCCTATACCATGTTTGCCTCGGCCGTGTTCTTTGCGCCCGAGCGTCACGAGGACTGTGAATACCGTCTGGACCCCATCCATATCTACCGTTGCCAAAACGGCTTTTGGGAATGCATGCGAATTCACGGCAGCAGACAAAAGAGCAGCAAGCTCGGTGAAATGATGCGCGCCTGCGACCAACGCCTACGCCTGGCCTTGGACCCCGCCCATCCCCTGAAGGAAGAGAAGGTCCCCAAATATCTGGCCAAGATCATCGATGACGAGATCGTGGCATGGCTTTCGTGGGATGCTGCGCACCAGCCCGTCAAGATCGATATCGACCTGAGCCAGCTGGGGCACATTCGGAGCGCCGCCGCACAAACACGTGAGGCGCTTTTGATCGATGAGGAGCGCGAGGACGACGCACCCGTGGAAGCCGAAGCGACGTTTATCGAGCAACCGAGCACCGAGCCTGCGCCCGGCATGGCTGCCAAACCTGGCGAGATGACCATACAGCAAGACGAACCCGGCGAGCCGACTGTTTCCACCGAAGAGTTTGGCGTCGTGGCACCGCTCCTCGTGTCTGTGCCCGCACCCGTAACGCCCGCATCCACCGAAGCTGCGAACAAACTCGCGCCTGCCGCAACCGCGTATCTGCGCGCCCTCCTCGAGCAAAACGCAGCGCAAGCGACATCGGCAGTGGAGAGGTCGGGCCAGAGCGAGGACATGCTCGTCGACAGCATCAACGAGGCGCTCTTTGACCTGGTGGGCGACACCGTTATTGAATTTGGCTCAGCAGGACCGCAAATTATCGAGGACTACGAAGCAGACGTGAGAGGATACTTAGACCATGAGTGATACCGCATCCGCAGCACCCCGTGTGCCCAAGCGCGTCGCCGCCGTCATTCTCAACTCGCTCAAGGGCGGCGTTGTCCCGCGCATTGGCCTTCCCTACATCACCGTAGGACGCGAGGTCGAGATCCGCGCCCTGCTCACCGACCTAAGTCTCATCGCCGACGGCGGCGCAAGCTTCCGTTTCCTGGTCGGTCGCTATGGCGCCGGCAAGAGCTTTTTGCTCCAGACCATCCGAACGCATGCCATGGGCGAGGGCTTCGTGGTCGCCGATGCCGACCTTTCCCCCGAGCGCCGCCTACAGGGCGTCCAGGGCCAGGGCCTCGCCACCTATCGCGAGCTCATCCGCAACATATCGACCAAGACGCGCCCCGAGGGCGGCGCGCTCAACCTTATCCTGGACCGCTGGGTCGCCTCGTGTGCCGAGGCCGACGAGTCTGCCGTCAATGCCCAACTGGCCCCGCTCGAGGAGATGGTCCACGGCTTTGACTTTGCCCGCATGCTCCGCCGTTATCGCACGGCCGTCTCGGAGGGTGACGAAGAAGCTATGAGTCGCGTGACCAAATGGATTCGCGGCGAGTACCGCACCAAGAGCGAGGCACGCGCCGAGCTGGGCTCCTCGACCATCATCAGCGACGACGACTGGTACGACTACGTTAAGCTCATTGCGCGCTTTTTGGTCTGCAGCGGCTACAAGGGCATGCTGGTACTCATCGACGAGCTCGTGAATCTGTACAAGATTCCCAACGCGATCACGCGACAGTACAACTACGAGAAAATCCTAACGATGTACAACGACACGCTCCAGGGCAAAGCGCAGTACCTGGGCGTGATCATGGGCGGCACGCCAACCTCCATCGAAGACCGTCGCCGCGGCGTGTTCTCCTACGAGGCCCTGCGCAGCCGACTCGCTCAGGGTCGTTTTGCGCGCGATGATCTCAAAGACATGCTCGCGCCCATCATCCGTCTGCAGCCGCTCACCTACGAGGAGCTGCTGGTGCTCATCGAAAAGCTCATGCAAATTCACGCCGGCTACTTTGGCTGGACGCCCACGCTTACCGAGAACGACTTGGTGGACTTCCTCAAGATTGAGTTTGGCCGCGTGGGGGCCGACACGCATCTGACGCCCCGCGAGGTCATCCGCGACTTTATCGAACTGCTCGATATCCTGTGTCAAAACCCCGATGCTAACGTGGCAGAGCTGCTGCAAAGCGTCGGCGGCGACGCGCTGGCGCCAGCCAACGAATCGCCCGCATCATCCGACACACGCAACTTCGCCGAGTTCACCATCTAACCTGCCAAATAGGGACAGGTTTATTTTGGCAGGTTTTATCTCGGCAAATGCTGAGGCAGCAACGCGGCAAACCGTTGCCCGCCACGCTAAGAGGTTCACATTTGAGAGGAGGCCCCGTGAACGCCTTTGACCGATATGCCCCGTTTATCCAAGACTTCATCTACTCCCACGATTGGGAGAGCTTACGCTCTATCCAGGTTGCAGCAGCCGATGCCATCTTTAACACGCAAGATAATGTGCTCTTGACGGCATCCACGGCATCTGGCAAAACTGAGGCGGCCTTCTTTCCCATCCTGACCGAGTTTTGGGAGAATCCGCCCGCGAGCGTGGGCGCCCTCTACATCGGCCCCCTCAAAGCGCTCATCAATGATCAGTTCGTCCGCCTCAACGACCTCTGCGAAGAGGCCGATATCCCTGTCTGGCACTGGCATGGCGATGTCTCGCAGTCGCACAAGGCTAAGCTCATCAAAAAACCGAGCGGTATCTTGCAGATTACGCCCGAGTCACTCGAAGCACTCTTAATCCATAAGCACATGGCGATCCCGCGCATGTTTTGCGACCTACGCTATGTGGTCATCGATGAGGTCCACTCGCTCATGCGCGGCGACCGTGGCGGGCAGACGCTCTGCCTTATCGAGCGTCTTTCACGCATGGCCGGCGTGCAACCTCGCCGCATTGGCCTTTCGGCTACCATCGGCGACCCCGAGCGCACGGGTGCCTTTCTCTCACAGGGAACGGGGCGCGACTGCGTTATCCCCCGCTTTGAAGAACCGCGCCGCGTGTGGCGCATCTCCATGGAGCACTTCTATAACTCGGGTCCCCAGGCGCAGCAGCGAGGATTCGAGAGCGCAGGTCCCCAAGAGGCCGAGGTGCTTGCGTGCGAGCGCATCGAGGCGGCGACGCCCACGGCACTACCCACCGGCACCCAGGACAGACGTCACAGCGGACAACTCACGCAGGAGGAGCGCCGCCAGCGTCGCGAACAGGCACAGGACAAGGCTACTTCCAGGGATCGCCGCGCTTCCTCGGCCCCCGAGGGCGAAGTCGACATCCCGCAGGCACCCGAACAGGCATTACTCAACCCCACCGACACAGCACCAGACAACGCCGACCCCGGCATGGGCTATATCTTCGAACACACCCGCGGCCGCAAATGCCTGGTCTTTGCCAACTCGCGCGAGGAGGCAGAGGCCGTATGCTCCATGCTGCGCAGCTACTGCGAGAGCCGGCACGAGCCCGACCGCTTTCTCATCCACCACGGCAACCTTTCGGCATCGCTGCGCGAGACGGCAGAAGAGCTCATGCGCGACGAGGAACAGGCGCAGACAACCGTCACCACCTCTACGCTGGAACTCGGTATTGATATCGGCCGTCTGGAGCGTGCCTTCCAGATCGACGCGCCATTTACCGTCAGCTCCTTTTTGCAGCGAATGGGCCGCACGGGACGCCGCGACCTTCCACCCGAGATGTGGTTCGTTATGCGCGAGGAAGAGCCCGAGCCGCGCACGATGATGCCCGAGACCATTCCCTGGAAGCTCCTCCAGGGCATCGCGCTCGTACAACTCTATCGCGAGGAAAAGTGGGTCGAGCCGCCCGAGCTCGATCGACTCCCCTACAGTCTGCTCTATCACCAGACCATGTCGACCCTCGCCAGCACCGGAGAGCTCAAGCCGGCCGAACTTGCCCAGCGCGTGCTCACGCTCAGCTATTTCCATCGCATCTCGGCCGATGACTATCGCGTGCTGCTGCGTCACCTCATTACAATCGACCATATCCAGGTCACCGAGGGCGGCGGGCTCATCGTGGGTCTCGCGGGCGAGCGTATCATTAACAACTTTAAGTTTTACGCCGTGTTCCAGGAAAACGAGGAGTTCACCGTTCGCAGCGAGTCGGCCGAGTTGGGCACGATTGTCAATCCGCCACCGCCCGGTGAGCGCATCGCCATCGCCGGCCATTGCTGGATTGTCGAGGAAGTGGACTGGAAGCGTCATACCGTCTTTGCCACGCAGGTCAAGGGCCGTGTGCCGGCCTACTTTGGCGACTGCCCCGGCGACATCAATACACACGTGCTCGAGCGCATGCGCAAGGCGCTCAACGAGCACGCGGCATATCCGTACCTCATGGGCAACGCGCGGGCACGCCTTGCACGGGCTCGTCATACCGCCGAGATTTCGGGTGCGGGAACCAAGCCGCTCATCAACCTGGGCGGAGACACCTGGGTGCTCTTCCCCTGGCTGGGCAGCTACGCATTCCTGGCGCTCGAGCGCATGCTCAAGATTAAATGTGCAGCCGAACTGGGCCTTCGAGGACTCGATCCGTCGCGCCCGTACTTTATGCAGTTTAAAATGAAGGCCGACGAGGAGACGTTCTTTGAGGTGCTCGCCTCCGAGGCTGAGAAGGACTTCGACCCCATCGAGCTCGTCTATCCCGGCGAGGTGCCTTATTTTGATCGCTACGACGAGTACGTTCCCGAGGAGCTTGTGCGCAAAGGCTTCGCCGAAGGCGTGCTCGACATCGAGGGTATGAAGCAGCGCGCCCTCAGCTGGCGTGACCACGCCTAAGACCAGTCTTTTTGGGACGGGGAGACCTATTTGTCGTGAAGGACGGTGCCGAGGAAGTCGGTGTCGAAGGGCACGGCTTCGGCAAAGGCGTAGTCGCCGTCGCTGGCGATGAGCAGGTAGTTTTCCTCGCCGCCGAACTTCGCATCGCCACATGGGACCACCCAGGCGTGGGCGAATACCTCGAGTGCCGTGGCAGCGCAGTCGCGCAGGAACGTCACATCGCTCCCCTCGTTTGCGCTCACGATATTGGCCGCGTAGATACCCCCGGGATTCAGGCTGCCTCGCACCAAACGCAACGCCTCAACGGTCGCCAGCTCGTGCACGGGCTCGGCACCGCCAAAGCAATCGCTCACGACCACGTCGTAGCGACGATGTCCCACACTCCTCACACCCAGATACGAGCGAGCCTCAGCGGTAATCACCCGCAGGCGATCGCCCGCCGCGCGCTCCAGCTCGTCTAGGTAGAACCAGCGGCGCGCCAGGCGCGTAATCTCGGCATCGTACTCAATGACGTCCATGCGCAAGCTCTCGTGCGACATCAGCGCAAACTTGGGATAGGCAAACCCGCCGCCGCCCAGCATGAGCATGCGGTCGATACCGTGACCATAGGCGTCATGCATTGCGCGCTCGGCCTCAAACACGTCGTCAAACGCACGATAGTACGCAAAGACGGGCTCTGCCCAACGCTCGCCAACGTAGCTTGCGCTTTGGTAGACTCCGCCTTGCACCAACACGCGAATCTCATCGCCGCCCTCATCGTGCACGCGTTTCACACGCGCCAACCCATTGCGGGTTCGCGCAACCTGCAGACAGGCAGCACGAACAGCGACAGCGGCCGCACCAAGCGCCGCGGCTCCCAGAGCAACGCCGGCAACGACGCCGGCAGAAACACTCGGCTTGTTCATCTAGAGCTCCTTTTGCAGATAAAGGCCATGGTCATAAAATCCAAGATGGCGATAGTACTCGCGTGTGCCAATCGCGCTAATCACGTTGATACGCGCATAACCCGCATCCCGGGCAATCTCGCATGCACGCTCTACGAGCAAACGCCCCAACCCGTGATGCTGCGCCGCCTGTCCCTGGTCGCCCACGCGTGCCGCCATGCCATACACGTGCACCTCGCGAATCATTGCCTCCTCCGGCGTCGTCGGCAACTCGTCCGCATGCGCGGCAACAAATGCGCGATCGGGCAGCGACAGCCGCAAAAAGCCCGCAATCTTGCCCTGCGGCGTCACCCACTGCAAAAAGCGCTCGCGCGTCACCGGCGTCTCGTAAGCGACCTCATCAAGAGACAGTTCGTCCAGGTCGGCGCCCGCCGTGCTGATCTCGCGATAGCGAATCTCACGCACCGTCGCACCGTCACCCCGAGCAGCCAGGCGGTTCTCAACGAGCTGACGCAGGTTGGGCTTCTTGTTGCCCACCATGATGTCGTCGGAACTAAAGTCGCGAATCATGCGGCTAATGCGGCAGAACGCCGGCGTCACCACGATGTCGTCGGCCAATACATCGAGCAGCTCTTCCTCGGTATAGGGGCGCCACTCGCCACGCTCGTAACAACCCACCAGGCGCGAACCCTCGATGAGCGCACACGGGTAGACCTTTACCTCGTCGGGCATAAAGGCACCCTCGGTCATAAAGCGCTCGTAGTCGCGTTTGTCCCCCTCGGGCGTGGCGCCCAGCAAGTTGAGCATAAAATGCGCGTGGATCTTAAAGCCAAACAGGCGCGCAAGCGAAAACGCCCGCTCGATCTGTGCCACCGAAATACGACGCTCATTGATATCGAGCAGATGCTGGTCAAGACTCTGGATACCCATCTGGATCTTGGTGCAGCCCAGGCGGCGGATGAGCGTGAGCGCCTGCGGCGTTACGGCATCGGGGCGCGTCTCGATAACGAGTCCCACCACGCGATGCTTCGCCGTCTCGTTGATGCGCTGCTGCCGCTCAAGCTCTTTCATCGTCGCCGTCTGCCACTCGGCGACCTCGCCCCACGGCGTACCGGAGCCGTATAGTCGACGCACCGCGCGATTATAACCACCCACGGCGGCATCCACACGCCCCTGCTCGCTGGCAACGCCGGCAGCAAGCTCAGCCTCATCAGTCGCAATGCCGGCAGCCCTATAGCGTTCGCGGCGCTCCGCCACCACCGGCGGCAGGGCATCGGCGGGAGCGTCATCGAGCAGGCGCCCTGCCTCGGCACGGCTGATGCCCGGACGCGCCAACATGGGGTTTGCCGCCACGCCGGCGACGGCATCGTCATTGAGCGCACGGAAGAGCTCCGACATAAACCATGCCTGATACCCTTGCGGATAGTCGCTCCAGGTACCACCGAGCACGATGAGCTCTATCTTGTCGGTCGCATGCCCCATCTGCGAAAGCGCGGTCAGACGAGCGCTCACCTGCAGATACGGATCGAAGCAGTTTTGCTCCGCACGGGCACACGCCGGCTCAGCGTGCAGATAGCTCTTGGGCATGCGCAGATCGTTGGGACAAAATAGGCAATCGCCCGAGCATGGCCAGGGCTTGGTGATAACGGTAATGGTCGCCACGCCCGAAGCCGTGCGGCGCGGCTTCATGCGCAGCACCTGCAGCAGTTGGCGTTCCAGATCGGAATCGACATTCCACGCAGCCCACCGAGCCGGCTCCTCGCGCTTCACCCGCTGGTAGAACGGCAGCAGACGGCGCTTGGCCAGGTCGCGCTTGTCGGCACCCTCACGGCGCGCCTCGGCATGTATCAGTTTGACGAGCGCCTTGTCGTCCACGGTCTCGCCGCGACGCAGGGCCTCAAGTATGTTCAAGATAATCTGTTCCATGTCCCCATTGTAAAGGCAAAGGCGCCGAAGCCAATCTCGGCTTCGGCGCCTTCATCAAACAGCGCGGCTACGTTTGCGGGTCTCCGAAAACCGCATGTCACTCCGAATCAAACGACATGTCGCCCGAACCGACCTTAAAACGATACGTGGCAGATTTATCACCGTTGTCGAATTCAAGATTCAATATGGTCTCGCCATCGTAGCCAAGCGGAAGGAAACCGCTCTCGAAGTCGCCGCTGCCCACGGTGAGGCTCGCCGTAAAGCCCGTAGAGTTCGGAACCGTTATCTCCACATCGCCCGAGTCCACGCTTACGTCCATCGACTTCGCGGGGGCCTGGTAGAGCTCGAACGTCACATCGCCCGAACCGACCTCAGCACTGAGCGCATCAGTCACGCTGCCCGTAAACTCTACATCTCCCGCACCCAGGAAAAGGTCAAGACCATCACAGATGACACCGGCAATCTGCAGATCACCCGAGCCCACGTGTGCGTTGATCCCCTTCAGATGTTCGGCAACACGGCGTGGCAGCTCAACCGTAACCGAGCGGTCAATTGCCTTACCGTCATCACTTCCAGATCGGGAAACCTTGAGCGTCGAGTCCTCAACGGATGCGATGTTTTGCGTCGCGGCCTTGGAGGCATCCACGCCCTTGGCAACGCGTCCCCGCTCGATAACGCGAGCCTTGTTGCCATCAACAACCTTGACGTCCACCGGAGCCGCATTGATATCGAAATCGAGGTAGCGGAACTCATCGGCATCAAAAGTCGTGCTCGAAAGCTGCTGAGGCCGAGCGGAATAGTTACCGCTATTCAAGGAATCGTCCTCGTCAAACATATCGTCAAAATCAGACAAATGGCCAGATAGAATACCGGTCGTACGCACAATATCGGAATGAGCCAATAGCCGCGAAGTGCCAAAGACAAGCCCGATAATGAGCACAAACGCCCCGATGCCAACGCCCAGGCGCACCTTAGACTCACGCGAGAGCTTCATCATTCATCACCCTCTTTGACACTCGGCTCAGCGCTGGTCGCGGTAGCCACGTCAGTATCAACCGCAACGGAAACATCCTGAGCCCTAACTGCCACCGGCGCCGGACCAACCTGAATATCCCCGCGTGCCCAGTCGCCATCGAGCGCACGCGCCACCCAGTGATAGATGGGGATCGTAAAGAAAATCAGTGCAGCAAAGGGGCCGCCACCAAACAGGAACATCAGCAAAAAGAACAACAGCCAGCACACGGCCCAATACGGAAACGACTGGAACGGACCTTTCACCGGAGTCGGATTGACCGCACCGGCGCCGTCGCGGCGTTAGCCGCCTGCGCGCTCCAGCTTGCAGCTTGCGCCGCCTTGGCAGCCGCATCACTTGCCTGCGTTGCCGCCTCGGTTGCGCGTGCCGCCGCCTCGTGGGTACGGGCGCGTTCCGCCGCCTCGGCCTCGCGCTGGCGGGCGCGGTCCTCGTTCTCAAATTCGATATCGTCCTCGATCTCGTCGCTCGGATTGAGCAGCTCGTCCAGACTCACGCCATAGAGCTTGGCAAGCGAGATCAGGTTCTCGGTATCGGGCGAGCTCTCCGCGCGCTCCCATTTACTGACCGCTTGGCGCGACAGCCCCAGCTTTCGCGCCAATCCTTCTTGGCTAAAGCCCTTGCTGCGGCGAAGGTCGGCGAGCCGCTGCGCAGTTTCTACATTCATGGTTCCTCCTATGCTTTTGCCAGCCGTGCCGCCGGACCGTTGCTGTTCTTAAGGCGCCTTGCACAGTTAAAAATCTATCCGCCACCGCCAAAAGTATGCCACCTATTCTAGTGAGATTTTTGACAACCGGCGGTTGCGGGCATATGTGAGCTGCGGAAATGTGTCCAAACAAAGCAATGACGCACAGCTCGGTTGTCCCCGTCGCGGCGTTAACGGTAGTATGGTCGTACTGTTTATTCCGCACCGCCAACGGAGGGAGTCCCGCGCCGTGAACCGCGATTTCGCCTCATCGCTCATCCAGCTCAACAATACGTTCTATCGCGAGCACTCCGCCTCCTTTTCCGATACACGCCAGGCCCCTTGGCCCGGCTGGGTGCGCACCATGGACATCGCGCTCGACCAGCTCGATGTGGCCACCATCGAGCATCCCGTCCGTGTCTTCGACCTTGCCTGCGGCAACATGCGATTCGAGAACTTTGCCGCCGGCGGCACGCTGGCTGCCAAAGGCGTAGACGGCGCAAGCCCCTCGGCAGACGCCAGCTGCCCCTTCGAGTTCTATGGCGTCGACTCATGCCAGGACCTGGCCATCGATGCGCGCGGCCACGCCCTGCGCATCCCCAACCTGCACTTCCAGGAGCTCGATGTGCTCGATGCCCTCATGAAGCTCAACCCCGCCGAGACACCCGACGTGCTTTTCGACGCCCCGCTCGCCGACATCTCGGTCTGCTTTGGCTTTATGCACCACGTGCCGTCGTGCGAGTACCGCGTACGCGTGCTCGACGCCTTGGTGCGTCAGACGCGCCCGGGTGGCATCATCGCCATCAGCTTTTGGGAGTTTATGAACGACGAGCGCATGGCGCGCAAGGCCGTTCGCGCCGAGGCCCGTGCCGAGCTCACCCCGCCGTTTGAGGGTTACGATTCCGCGCAGTTTGAAGCCGGCGACCACCTCATCGGCTGGCAAAACGACCGCCACGCCTACCGCTATTGCCATCACTTTGACGATCAGCAGATCACCGACCTGGTGCGCGGCGTGCGTACGTTCTACAAGAGTGGCGAGGTCCCCGTGCGCGAGCTTGAGCGCTTCCATGCCGACGGTCGCAGCGGCGAGCTCAACCGCTACGTGATTCTCAAGCGTCTGTAGGCACCGACGACTCGCCGCCGAGCCGCGCCGCATCTTTTGGGTAAGCTATGCCCATCCGTTTTCCAACCCACCGACGGAACGCGCAGCCACGCGTTCCATACGTATGACCAAGGAGCCTCATGGGAGCCGTCCACGTTCGCACGCCCAAGAACTTTGTGCTCGAGGAGCGCCTGGAGCGCTACGCCGATGCGATTGAGACGAGCCCCGAGGCCTATGCCGGAGATTGGCGCGAGGCTTGCGCGCCAGTTGGCAGCAAGCCCTTCGAACACCTTCACCTGGATCTTGGCTGCGGCAAGGGAACGTACCTTGTAGAGCGCGCGGCCCACGAGCCAAACGCCCTCTTTATCGGCATGGACCAGGAGCCCATCTGCATCGCCTATGCCGCGCAGAAAATCTGCGAGCAAGAGCTATCCAACGCGCTCGTCCTGCCCCGAGGTGCCGCATCGCTGCCGCAGCTGTTTGCCGCAGGCGAGCTCGATGCCATCACCATCAACTTTCCCACGCCGCAGCCCAAGGCCAAGTACGCCAAAAAACGACTCGTCCATGTCGACCATCTGATGCTCTACCGCCCGCTCTTTGCAGCCGGCGCCACCGTCACACTGCGCACCGACAGCAAGCCACTGCGCGACTACGCCCTAGGACAGTTTGCCGCAGCCGGCTACGACACGCTTTGGGTAAGTGACGACGTGCGCCGCGACCATCCCGAGCATCCCGAGACCGAATATGAATGCCGCACGCGCGAGATGGGTGCCGTCGTCTATGGCATTTGCGCCACACCCGGCGCACGGCCCAGCGATGAACAGCTCGCGGCGGGCCGTGCGCAGGAGCAAAGTCTTGCCTGCTACCTGCCCGAAAACCTCGATGAGCTCGCCTATGTACCCCTGGGTATGGAAGAGGCCGTTGAGAACTTTAAAAACCGCGCCCGCAAGGGCAAAAAGTGCCTGCCTCAGGAACGCTAGTACCGCGCGCCCATTTCCTGCATTTTCTCGCGCGCTAGCACCCCGCGCCGCCGCTACGCCATAATAGTTGGCGGACAAACGGCGAGAGAAAGCAAACACATGGCACAGACCACGACAGATACCGCTGCCAGCACCGTCTCCGGTGCCGGCGCCGCCAGCTCATTCTCGGGCGGCACGGGAACCGAAGCCGAATTCGGCTCGCTCGGCGCGTTCTCCCCCACCTGGTGGGAGCCCGAGGACGGCAGCGATCCCGAACCGTGGCTCACGCCCGATCAAGCCTTCGAGCGCTTCTTTGAATGGACGAGCGATCGCGGCATTGAGCTGTGGGATCACCAAGAAGAAGCCCTCATGGACCTGGCCGCCGGCGATCACGTCATTTTAGGCACACCGACCGGATCGGGTAAATCGCTCGTCGCGCTGGGCATGCTCTTTATGGGCATGGCTCAGGGCAAGCGCTGCTATTACACGGCCCCCATCAAGGCCCTGGTCAGCGAGAAGTTTTTCGACCTTGTACAGGTGCTCGGCCGTGATAACGTTGGCATGATCACCGGCGACACGCATATCAACACCAAGGCGCCCGTCATCTGCTGCACGGCAGAGATCCTTGCCAACGACGCACTGCGCGAGGGCGAAGATGCCGATGTTGGCTGCGTCGCCATGGACGAGTTCCACTACTTTGCCGACCCCGACCGCGGCTGGGCCTGGCAGGTACCGCTGCTCACCCTGCCTCACACGCAGTTTATGCTCATGAGCGCCACGCTCGGCGATGTCACTGCCATCGCCGCCTCACTCGAGGAGCACACCGGCGCTACCTGCGACTTGGTCGTCGATGCCCCGCGTCCTGTTCCGCTGAGCTACGACTATGTGACGACCTCCCTCGAGGGCACGGTCGAGCTCGCCATGCGCCGAGGCGAGGCCCCGCTCTATATCGTGCACTTTAGCCAGGATGCTGCCCTTGCGACGGCACAGTCGCTCGCCAATTTTGGCATCGCCAGCAAGGAGCAGCGCGAGGCCATCAAAGAAGCGGCAAAGGGAACGAGCTTTTCCACGGCCTTTGGTAAGATTCTCAAACGCCTGCTTGGATGCGGCGTCGGCGTGCACCATGCTGGCATGTTGCCGCGCTATCGCCTGCTGGTCGAGCGCTTGGCGCAGCAGGGTCTGTTGCCCGTCATCTGCGGCACCGATACGCTCGGCGTCGGCATCAACGTACCCATCCACACCGTGGTGCTCACCGCGCTCACCAAGTTCGATGGCTACAAGATGCGTCGCCTACGCGCCCGCGAGTTCCACCAGATTGCCGGCCGCGCCGGCCGCTCGGGCTTCGATACCGAGGGCATGGTGATTGCCGAAGCACCCGAGCACGAGATCGAGAATGCCAAGCTTATGGCCAAGGCGGGCGACGACCCCAAAAAGCTCCGTAAGATTAAAAAGAAAAAGGCTCCCGAGGGCTTTGTCTCCTGGAACAAGCAAACCTTTGAACGCCTGATCGAGACGCAGCCCGAGACGCTCAAGCCGCGCCTGCGCATCACGCACTCTATGGTAATTAGCGTGGTCGAGCAGGGCGGTAACGCCCGCGCCCGCGTGCACGACCTTATCGAGACAAGCCTGCAGACCCCCGAGGAAAAGGCCAAGCTTGAGGTTCGCGCCGACGAAATCTTCGCCACGCTTATCGATTCCGGCGTCGTCGTGCGCACCGAAGTGCCGCCCGCGCCGGATGCCCCGGCCGACGCCGCACCGGACATCGACTATGCGCTGACGGTCGATCTGCCCGAGGACTTCGCACTCGACCAGCCGCTCTCGCCGTTTTTGCTTGCCGCGCTGGAGTTGCTCGATCCCGAGAGCGAGACCTATACCATGGATCTAATCTCAATGGTCGAGGCAACGCTCGAGGATCCCAAGCAGGTGCTGCGCGCACAGGAGCGCGCCGCACGCGATCGCGCTATGGCCGAGATGAAGGCCGACGACATCGAGTATGAGGAGCGCTTGGAGCGCATTCAAGACGTCACGTACGAAAAGCCGCTCGAGGATTTGCTCGACGCCGCCTTTGACAAGTACTGCCAGGAAGTACCCTGGGCAAACGACTACCAGCTCTCTCCCAAGAGCGTCCTGCGCGATATGCTGGAAAGCGCAAGCGATTTTAAGGGCTACATTCAAAAGCTGGGCATTGCCCGCTCCGAAGGCATTTTGCTGCGCTACCTGGCAGAGGCTTACCGTTCGCTCGATCGCACCGTGCCCATCGAGAAGCGCGACGAGCGTCTGCGCGACATTATCTCGTGGCTGGGCTTTGTGGTGCGCTCGGTGGACTCGAGCCTAGTGGACGAGTGGGAGAACGCCGGCAACCCGGCCGCACTCGACGCCGCGCCGCCGCAGGGCATCGACGAGGTCGTGGCGGACCGCCGTGGCTGCACGCTGCTGGTGCGCAACGCACTCTTCCGCCGCGTGACCCTTGCCGCCCGCGGGCACGTGCGCGACCTAGGTGACCTCGACGACGACTGGGGCATGAGCGAAATCCGTTGGCAAAAAGCGCTCGATGCCTATCATGAGCAGCACGAGGAGATTCTTACCAACGGCGACGCGCGCTCCTCTGCTATGTTCTCGATCGACGAGAGCGACGAGAAGGCCGACCACCTATGGCATGTGCACCAGGTCTTTGCCGACGAGGACGGCGACCACGACTTTGGCATCATGGGCGATGTCGATCTGGACGCCACGCAAGACGGCGGCGAGGTCATCTTCAAAAACTACCGCGTCGGCTTTATCGAGGACCTGCTCGAGGACTAGCCGCACATACTGGAACGAAACGAAGCGGGGCCGCTGGTAACATCGCCAGCGGCCCCGCTTTTGCACTATACGCTATGCCTTACTCGGCATCCTCGACCTCATACGAATCCGCCTCGGCTGGCTCATCGTTTGTCTCTGTCGCAGCCCCACGCGCTTCGTCAAACGCCGCCTTCATGGTCTTGTTGCCCCACGTGAGCTTGCGAATGGTAAGATCGTCGGCTTTCTTGTTGGCAAGGCGCAGGTTGTTCTCGGAGGATAGCAACGCCTCCTTGGTTTTCTGCAGATGGCTAATCGTCTTGTCAATTTCATCGATTGCCGTTTGGAACTTGCGGCTCGCGATCTCGTAATTGCGACCGAAATCATTCTTGAACTTTTCCATCTTGGCTTCGAAGTTCGTGACGTCGATATTCTGCTGTTTGTACTCCGCCAGTTCCTGCTTATAGCGAAGCGAACCCATAGCGGCATTGCGAAGAAGTGTGATCATGGGAATAAAGAACTGCGGGCGAATCACGTACATCTTCTCGTAGCGATAGCTCACGTCCACGATTCCCGCGTTGTAAAGCTCGCTCTCGGGCTCGAGCAGCGTGCAGAGCACCGCGTACTCACAGCCCTTTTGGCGGCGATCGTGGTCGAGTTTCTTAAAGAAGTCCTCGTTTTTATGCTTGGTCGCGGTCTCGTCGTTCTCGTTTTTCATCTCGAACATAATCGAAATGACCTCGTTGCCGCTCGCGTCGCACTCGCGGAAAATAAAGTCGCCCTTGGTGCCCTCGGACGCATCGTTATCTTTCTCGAAGTACGCGTTGGGAAACGCCGTCATGCGCAGACGGTTAAACTCGGTCTCGCAGTGCTGCTCGAGCGACTCGCCCACCATCTTGGTGGACAGGCGGACCTTCATGTCCTTAAGGCGCTCAATCTCTTCATCCTTGTAGCGAATCAGGTCATCGCTCGCGCGCTTGGCCTGCGCAAGCTCGAGCTCGTGTGCCGCCTTGGCTTGCTCCTCGCGAGAATCGCGCACCGCCAGCTCGCTCGTCAGTTTGGCACGTGCCTCATCGCGCTCTCGCTCCGCCGCGGCGACCGCCTCTGACAGGTTCATTTTTGCCATCAGTTCCTGCTCGCGCAGCTGGGCACGCAGGCCCTCGGCCTCTTGCTCGGACTGAGCCTTTGCGGCGGAAAACTTCTCTTGCACCTTCGCGCGATAGTCAGTAAGCGCGCGCTCGGCCTCGCTGCGAGCGGCATCGAGCTCACGCTGCGACTCTGCCGCGGCGGCGGCAAGCGCCATCTCCTGGGCCTTGTCCGCCGCGGCGATCCTGGCCTGCAGCTCGGCAATCTGAGCGTCGCGCGCGGACAGGTCGTTTTGAGCAGCATTGCGTGCCGCCGCCTCGGCAAGCCTGGCTTCATCATCTTTGCGCTCCAACTGCGCACGTAAATTGTCGATCTCGCGCTGAAGCTCGGCATTCTCCTTTTGAGCATCGGAACGGGCCTCAACCGCCGCGCGCTGACTTGCACTCTCGCGCTCTGCGGCAGCGCCTTCGAGCTTGGCGCGCAGCTCGGCAAGCTCAGCGTCGCGCTTGGCAACCTCTTGTGCCAGCTGCTGAGCTGCAGCGTTCTTCTGCTCGACAAGCTGAGCGTCGCGCTGAGACTCTGCCTTTTGCAAAGCAGCCGTCGAGCGCGAGCGCTCAAGCTCCAGTGCCTGCTCACCCTCGCGCTGGACCGCCTTCACGCGCTCATCCAGGTCGCGCGAGAACTCGGCATCGCGCACCTGCTTGACGATATCCGCATAACCGGACGCATCGACCTTAAAAACTTCGCCGCAATGCGGGCACTTGATCTCGTTCATGGCAGCTCCTCGATGGACGCAAATTCCAACTGCCTACACTCTACCGCGCCGCACGGACAAAAAAGGCGCCGCTGCCATAATGGCAACGGCGCCAGAACCACCACAAAGGCGACTGTCCCCTTTGTGGTGACTCTGGCGCCCTATAACCCAAAGAAGCTAAGAATCTGATCGCGGCTTACGGGCTTGTAGTCATTGGCATCGAGACCGACATCGTAGCGAAAGATAGGGCGCTCGCGATCGCGGTTGCGCGAGTTGGTGCGGTCTCCCCTGCTGTGGATATGCCCGTGCAGCATGATGGCGCCACGCGCCTTTCCGTTCCAGCTGAGCATGGGGTAGTGGCTCATAACCAGGCGATGGCCCTTGGCATAGCCTGGGGCAATCTCCAGATAATCGCGCACGTCTTCCCAAATCTGCGGCACGTCGGGATCTTCCCAATCGCCGTCATGGTTACCGCGGATGAGCGTCACGTTCCGGCATTCGATGCGCCCGCGCAGGCGCACCGCCTCCGCCAGGGGCAAACGATAGGTAAAGTCTCCCAAGATATAGAGGCGGTCGTCCGCAGCCACGCACTCATTGATGGCATCGATGACCTTGCGGTTCATCTCCTCGACCGAATCAAACGGCCGATCCATATCGTGCAAGATATTCGTATCGCCCAGGTGCAGGTCGGCGGTAAACCACATCATCGTCTCTGTCCTCATTTCGCAACGTGTTCAACTCGTGCTAAGTATACAGACGCAGCGATGCGGCGGTTATTCAAAGAGCCCGCCGAACAGTCTGCGGCGGCGCTTGTCTTGCTTTTTCGAAGCGTCACTCTGAGTTTTCTTGTCCTGCCGCTTCATACGATCCTGTTCCAACTCATCGTCATCGAGCAGCATATCCCACTCAAACGGATCGTCCGTCAAATCGAACAGGTCGTCGTCAAACATGGCAGCCTCCATTGCCGACTAGCGAGCATCCACCACATAGAGCCCAACGCGCACCTGATGCCACGGGCTGCGCTCGGGGGCAACCTGTTGCACACGGGCCTCAAATACGTCCTCATGGCCGTAATACATCATCAAGGACAGACACTATGACCCAATCCGAGGGCACGGAAACGACAGGAGCCCCCGCTCGTGACCGCGGGTCGGGGCTGCGACAATGTTGTTGAAGTGCCAGAGGCGCAGCCGCGCCGCAACGAGGTTGGGAGGCTCCCGTGCCTAGATATTCTACCGCCTTCGGAATGGACGTACACCTCAGGTCCACCACCGTCTGCGCGCTCGACGCGGAGACGGGCGAGGCCGTGGCGAGGAGGTTCCGCGGCAACCCGTGGGGCGAGGTCGCGGAGTGGATGTCGGGCTTCCCGGGCCCGTCGCTCGCCGCCTACGAGAGCGGCTACCTCGGCTTCGCGCCGCAGAGGGAGCTGTCGGCCCTCGGCGTCGACTGCGTCGTCGCGGCCGTCTCCAAGGTCCCGAGGTCGGCGGTGGCCGACCTCTCGTCCAAGAACGACCGCAACGACGCGGCCAGGATGGCCAAGGCGATACTGTCGCACGACGTTCACCCCGGTATGGGTGCCGTCCCCCGAGATCGAGGGGCTCAGGGACCTCGCCGCCGCCCACGACGCCGCGACCGCGAGGCTCGCGGCGGCGAAGCAGCGGCTCCTGGCGTTCCTCGCCCGCCGGGGCTACGTCTACGGCGGCACGACGCCGGCCGGCAACCCCCGGAAGTACTGGACGTACGGCTTCCTCAGGTGGCTCGACGGCATACACCCCGCCGACGACGGAGGCATCCGGGCGCTTGCGGCGCTGAGGAACGAGGTCGAGGCGGCCGACGAGACGAGGGAGGCCCTCCTCGCCGAATACAGGGCCGCCGTCGCGGCGGGCCCCCTCTCGGCCGAGGTCGAGGCGCTCCAGTCGATCAAGGGGTGCGGGTTCGCGCTCGCCGCCGCCTTCGCGTCCGAGGTCGGCGATTTCTCGAGGTTCCGCTCCGGCAGGCAGGTGACGTCCTACTTCGGCCTCGCCCCGAAGCAGAGGTCGAGCGCGGACTCCGTGCGCCTCGGCGGAATCAGCGGGGCCGGCAACGCGCTCGTCAGGAAGCTGGCTGTCGAGGGGTCCTGGCGCTATGCCCAGGCCGGGCACCAGCCCAAGCTGATGCCCAAGGGCTCCGGAGTCCCGCTCGAGATAAGGATGCACGGGAGGAAGGGGTCCGAGCGCCTGCTCCGGCGACGCGAGGAGATGCTCGAGAGGGGCATGCCCCAGGCGAAGGCGAACGCCGCCACCGCCGCCGAGCTCGTGAGGTGGCTGTGGGCCCTCGGCATGATGTGCAGGGAGGCCGGCGAATAGACATAGCCCCCGTCCCGGCGAGCCGGGCGGCCTTCGGGGACACCCCCTA
>UQPT01000006.1:0-52737 GCA_900543045.1 uncultured Collinsella sp. | reverse complement strand
CCGGGCGGCGGGCGGAGCATGGCCACCGGACCCATCGAAACACATCTCCACCGTTCATTCAACTGGGAAAACGGCGCCCCCGGGCCCCGGGAGGGGCCGCGGGGGCGTTCGGCTAGGTGCGGGAACGGCCTATCTGCTCAATGTGTTCGGCTGAGATCGGAAATCAACCCTTGCATTGTGGAATTCGGGGGCTTTGTCATATCCATTTCAAAAGAGCCTGCTGCCGCGATTTGACTGTCGCATAATGCAAGGCCATTGCGGTACCGAGCTATGGAAAGACGCCTGCGGAATTGTCCTACCGATAAGCGGACAAGCCTCCGGCTGGTGCCTTCGCCGTGGTAAGGTAAGCCGAATTGTTTCCAGGCTGTTTCGGGGGAGTGGAATGAGCAAAGAGTGCGTCGAGCAGGTCGAAGGCGCAGGAGCTTCGGTGCCGATGACCGATATATCGAACATTGATGTGCCCGAGGGCACCGACGAGCTCAGCCGCAACACCCGCCGTGCATGGCGCGACCGCCTGAACAGCGCTTCGACGCGCAAGTTGATCATGGGCGTCTTGGCTACGCTGGTGGGCGGTTCGTTTTGGGGCTTCTCGGGCACCAGCGCGAGTTTTCTGTTCGATACCTATCACGTCGACACCTTGTGGCTTATGAGCGTGCGCCAGATTCTCGCCGGTCTACTCTTTATGGCCGTGGTTGTTACGCGCGACCGCGAGCGCCTGATTAAGCTCTGGACCACAGCCGCCGATCGCAAGCAGCTGCTGCTCTTTACCGCCTTTGGCCTGCTGTTCAATCAGTTTTGCTATCTTTCGGCCGTGCGTCTGACGAACGCCGGAACCGCGACGGTGCTCCAGTGCCTGCAGCTCGTTATCATCATGGGCTACACCTGCGTGACCGATCGCCGCATGCCGCGTACTCGCGAAGTCATCGGCATCGGTCTGGCTCTGGGTGGCACCTTTTTAATCGCCACCGGTGGCGACCCCATCAGCCTGAATATCTCGCCGCTCGGCCTGATCGCGGGTCTCATGTGTGCGGTCAGCGCTACATGCATGGCGGTGATTCCCGCCAAGATCCTGCCCGAATACGGCAGCCCCATCGTCACGGGCTCGGCAATGCTCACGGCGGGCGTGGTCTCGTGTGTCTTCGTGCAGCCTTGGGCGCATATGCCGGCGCTCGACGCTGCCGGCGTCGAGGCGCTCGCGGTGTTCGTGGTTATCGGCTCGTTTTTTGCTTACATGCTCTATATGCAGGGCGTTAAGGACATCGGCTCGGTACGTGCGAGCCTCATCGGAACTGTGGAGCCGGTTTCGGCGACCATCACCAGCGCCGTTATGCTGGGCACGGTGTTTTTGCCGACCGACCTTATCGGCTTTGCCATGATCATCGTGATGATGTTCCTCACGGTGTAGCTGGCGCCGCCGCCAAGACAGAAAAGGTGTTGTGCCACATTTTCGCCAATTGATGTCCGTGTCTGGAGTTTAGCTGTCGATGCCCAAAATGCCATAAACTAGCAACGTTATGGACTTTTTCATTGCGACTCAATTGCGAGGATTTCTTTATGGCTGGTAATCACTTTAAGGGCAGCGATAACGGCCGTCCTGCAGTTCCGCCGCGTCCGAACGGGGCTGGTAAGGCCGGCACGCCGGGCGGCGCTGGACAGGGCGGTTCCGGTAAGCGCGTGTCCCCGGGCGAGACGGCGATGTTTACCGCTCTGTACGAGCAGTCTCAAAAGGCGAAAAAGACCGGCCGTGCAAGAGGGAATGTCTTTGCGGGCGGTGCAACCTCCGCGTCGCAGCCGAGCGGGGCTCCTTCGGTACCTGCGAACAACGCAGGTGCTGCCAACGCCGCAAATGCCGCCGGCAACGTTAATGCCGGCAAGGCCGCCAACAATACTCCCTCTGCCGGTGGCGCGGGGCTTACGGGTAACCTTGGCACGATTTACACCGGTGCCTCCGAGACTGGCACGTTCGCCCGCCTGGATGATAGCGGTGCCGAGTTTGCGGGCTCGGGTTCCAAGGAAGATTATTACGATTTTGGCTTGAACTACGGTAGCGACGCTTCGTCGAGTTCGACCTCTGACGGTCTGGTCCGTCATCGCCATCGCAAGGGCGAACGCAAAAAGCGTCACACCGGCGCCATTATTGCCGCTGTAGTCGCGGTGCTTCTCGTTGCGCTTGGCGCAAGCGGCTTTATGCTGCTTAACTCGGCAAAGACCGTAAAGAGTGAAGCGAAGGAGGCCGTCGAGATTGTCGGTGGCCTTAAGGACAAGGTCACGTCGGGCGATTTTTCGACGCTGCCTGACGACGCGAAGAAGATTGATGAGCTTTGCGACAGCATGAAGGCGGAGACCTCGAGCCCGCTGTGGACGGCGGCTTCGTTTATCCCGGTGTATGGCAGCGACATCAATGCGGCCCGCACCATGATCGACGCCCTGTCCGATGTCTCGAGCAATGCGCTGGTTCCCATGGCCGATAACCTTTCGCAGGCCACGCCCGGCAAGCTGTTTCAGGACGGCATGATTAACGTGTCCGCGCTGCAGGCGGTCGCCGATTCGCTCTCCGATAGCTCGAAGGTGTTCAAGAGCGCCAACGAGAAGATCCAGAGCATTGGCGATACTCATATTTCCCAGGTGACCGAGCTGGTCGATAAAGCAAAGGACGGCTTTGCCACCCTCAACGGCGCGGTTGACGCGGCGGAGAAGGTCGCCCCCGTCCTCCCCCAGATGCTCGGCGCCAACGGCCAGACGCGCAACTACCTGGTGTACGCCATGAACAACGTCGAGATTCGTGCCTGCGGCGGCTTCGGCGGTTCGCAGGGCTTGATTTCGGTCACCAACGGCCAGATGTCGATTGGCGAGTTTGTTCCCCGCATTGGACTCAGCGAGGATGAGGCAGTCGAGAGCGTCGACGAAGAGGATGAGGCGCTGTTCGGCAACCACAGCAACCTGTACAACTCGGGCAATACCTATTCGCCTGATTGGCCCCGCAACTCGCAGCGTGTCGCAGCCCTGTGGAAATCTCAATATGGCCAGGACGTTGACGGCGTCGTGGGTATCGACCCGGTGTTCCTGCAGTATCTGCTGGGCCTGGTCGGTAACGTGTCGCTGCCCGACGGAACGGTTGTCGACGGCACCAACGCTGCAAGGGTCCTCATGCACGATGTGTACTGGAACTATCCGGTCGAGGAGTCGGACGGCATCTTTGCATACGTCGCCAGCGCTGCCTTCGACAAGATCCTTGGCGGTATCGGCGATGTCGATGTTACGAAGCTTGTCAGCGCCGTTGAGCGCGGTGCCGAAGAGGGCCGCCTGATCGCGTGGATGAAAAACGATGACGAGGAGAACGCTATCAAGGAGATGAACATCGACGCCTCGCTGCCCGATCCGGATGACCCGAGTGAAGATCCCGTTGCTGGTGTCTATTTTAACAACCTGAGCTTCTCCAAGCTCGACTGGTACCTGAACGCCGATACGCAGATTGGCCAGGGCGTCAAGAACGGCGACGGCACGTGCTCGTATCGCATCACCGTTACCCTGACGAACATCATGACGCAGGAGGAGGCAGGCAAGCTGCCCGACTACGTCGCGGCGAGCGCGCCCGATGCCGCGCGCGACGACGAGCGTCTGCATGTCTCGTTGTTTGCCCCGACGGGCGGCAACATTACCGATCTGACCGTCGAGGGCACCCACTGTGGTCTTGGCGCCACTACGTGGCATGGAATCCCCTTCTATTCGGGTACCGTTGACCTGCATGCTGGCGAGACGACGACGATCACGTATACGCTGACCACGTCGGCCGAGGCGGGGGACAAGCCGCTTACGCTGCGTCAGACTCCTACATGCCAGGCGGCTCGCGA
Organism: uncultured Collinsella sp.; assembly: GCA_900543045.1. GTDB lineage: Bacteria > Actinomycetota > Coriobacteriia > Coriobacteriales > Coriobacteriaceae > Collinsella. The sequence continues at coordinate 48,886 of UQPT01000006.1, read as the reverse complement.
CAGCGCGTCGGCGTAGGGTTTTTCTGGTAGCGCAGATAATCGAGTACCATTTTGGGGCGGACAGGCAATCTGTTCGCCCCTATTTTTTAAGGAGAGCGCATGAAGTACTTTGGCACCGACGGCTTTCGCGGCGAGGCCAACGTTGGGCTGACGGTGGAGCACGCTTATAAGATTGGCCGTTTTGTGGGTTGGTTTTACGGTGCCAACCGCGAGCGCAAGGCGCGCGTCATCGTGGGCAAGGACACGCGTCGCTCGAGCTATATGTTCGAGGCGGCGCTGGTGAGCGGCCTGGTCGCGAGCGGTGCGGACGCATATATGCTGCATGTGATCCCAACGCCGGGCGTGGCGCATCAGACCGTGGAGGGCTGCTTCGATTGCGGCATCATGATCAGTGCGAGCCACAACCCGTTTTGCGATAACGGCATTAAGCTCGTCAACAGCGACGGCTTTAAGATGGACGAGGACGTGCTGGAACTCATCGAGGATTACATCGATGGCAAGAGCGAGGTGCCGCTGGCCACGGGCAACCACATTGGCGCCACGGTCGATTACATGCAGGGCCGCAACCGCTATATTGCCTCGCTCATCGCGAGCGCGAACTTTTCGCTGCAGGGCGTCAAGATCGGTCTCGACTGCGCCAACGGCTCGGCGTCCTCGGTGGCCAAGCCGGTGTTCGACGCGCTGGGCGCCGACGTGCGCGTGATCAACGCCGCGCCCGACGGATTTAACATCAATGTGGACTGTGGCTCCACGCATATGGAGCGCCTACAGCGCCACGTGGTGGAGCAGGGCCTGGACGTGGGCTTTGCCTATGACGGCGATGCCGATCGCTGCTTGGCCGTGGATGAGCGCGGGCGTGTGGTCGACGGCGACCAGATCTTGTACGTGTGCGGTGTGTACCTGAACAAGCACGGTCGCCTTTCGGGCGGTACCGTGGTGCCGACGATCGCCAGCAACTTTGGCCTGGTCAAGTCGTTGGAGCTTGCCGGTCTGAGTGCCGTGACCAGCGGCGTGGGCGACCGTCATGTGTATGCCAAGATGCGCGAGGGCGGCTACAGCCTGGGCGGCGAGCAGACGGGCCATACGATCTTTGGCGATATCGAGCGCACGGGCGACGGCATTATGACCTCGCTGCGCGTGATGGAAGTGATTCGCGCCGAGCGGGAGACGCTCTCGCAGCTCACGGCTCCGTGCAAGCTACTGCCGCAGGCTCAGGTTGCCGTGCGCGTAGCGGATAAGGACGCCGCGCTCGAGAACATGGGCGTGCAGAACGCCATCGCCGAGGCCGAGACTGCGCTGGCAGGCGAGGGCCGCGTGCTCGTGCGCAAGAGCGGAACCGAGTCGGTTATCCGCGTGCTGGCCGAGGCGCCCGACCAAGCATCCGCCGATGCCGCCATGAAGCGCATCGCAAGTGCTTTGGAAGCTCTTTAGTTACGCTGTTTTACCAAACCGCGTAACTGCTCGACGCTGCAAACGGCCCCAAGCGGCAATCTGACGTTCAATTTCACCCGGCACTTGGGGACGTTCCTATTGTGCCGGCAGACGGGGACACTCCTTTGCTAGAAGATCTGGCGCAGGTCTCCGCGGTTGAGGGCTTCGTCGAAGAGGTGCTTGAACACCACGCTGCCGTGCAAGCCGTCGTGCTCGAACTCGTTGGTCACCCAGGCATGCGAGTTGCCCACGCGGCTGAGCGTATCGAGCTGCATGCCCGAGTCCACGTACATGTCATCGAAGTACACCGCGGCCTGGAGCGGCACCTCGTTGCAGGCCAGGCGCTGCGGGTCGTAGATCTTGTCCCAGCTGGTGTCCTCCATCAGCAGATCCATCGCGGGCTTGAAGGGCTTAAGTTCGGGCATCTGCTCAAACATCCACGGGAACATGGCCTCGCCGGTAAACATGAGCGGGCGCGCGAGTGTGTCGAACTCGGTACGATGGGCTTTCTCTTCTGCCGCGGCCCAGCGAATGGGCATGGTGTCGCCGTCGGCGTAGATGAACTCCTGAAGCGTCCAGTACAGCGGATTCGCGCGCGTGTTGGTGCGCTCGAAGGCGCACATCAAAAAGCTATCGGATACTGAGGCACCGCAGCTCAGCGTGCCGTCGCCGTCAACAAAAGCGTGGTCGATAATCCAATGCATGCGCTCAAAGCTCGGCTTCATGCCAAAGTCGCTGCCCATAAGCTGCAGGCGCTCCACCGTCATCGGCGAGCCGTCGGGTAGCACAGGCTTCTGCTCCTCAAGCGCATCGGCCAGCGCCGCCACGCGCTCGACGTCGGCGGGGTAGCGGTCGTAATACTGCTGCGTCTTGGCGGCCATGCGCGGGAAGGTGTGCGCGTAGACCTCGCTGGCGCTCGCCGGGACGTGGGGGATGCCACCGCAGGTAAAGCTCGCCGCCACGCCCTCGGGGAAGAGCGACAGGTAGCTCAGCGTCAAAAAGCCGCCGTAGCTCTGCCCCAGTGTGACCCAGGGCTTGCCGCCAAAGCCCACCAGGCGCAGGTACTCAAAATCGCGCACGATGGAGCTGGCAAGATGGCGCTTGAGGAAATCCGCCTGCGAGCGTGCTGTATCGGCGCCGGCGGCCGTTGCGCGATCACCCAGTGCCTTGATCGTGCGTCCGTCCACGCAGCTACTGCGTCCGGTGCCGCGCTGGTCGGGCAGGACGACGCGGAAGTGCTTGACGGCCTCCTCGATCCAGCCGTCGCTTGTGGGTGACAGCGGACGCGGGCTCTCGCCGCCGGGGCCGCCCTGCAAAAACAGGAGCAGTGGCAGATCGTCGTTGATGCGGTCGGGCGCGCAAACCACACGGTAGAAGAGCTTGATGCTCTCGGGCGCACCTGCGATGGGCGCCGGCATGGCGCCGCGGCGCATGGTGCTGCCGACGGCCAGGAGCATCGGCTCCAGGCCGCGCCAGTCGAGGGGGACGTCGATGCTGTGGTCCTCGACATACAGGCCGGGGACGTGGTACGAAGTGATGAGGGCCATGTGAGTCTTCCGTTCGTTGCGGTGTTTCGGGTTGACCAATTCTACCGCCGCGGGCGAGGCCATGCGCAAATCGGCTACCATGGTTGCAAACTTCTAGGAGAAAGGGCCGCCCATGTCGGTCGATATAGCCACGTATGTCCACGATCTTGCCGTTGCCGCTAAGGCAGCGTCGGCCTCGCTTGCCACGGCGAGCGACGAGCAGCGCCAGGAGGCCGTGCGCGCCATGGCCGCAGCACTGCGCAACGGTGTCGACTCCATCGTTGCCGCCAACGAGCTCGATATGTCCGCCGCGCGCGATGCGGGGACCTCGGCGGGGCTCCTCGACCGTCTGCTGCTGACGCCCGGGCGCGTTGAGGGTATGGCCGCCGGCCTGGAGAAGCTCGCCGAGCTGCCCGATCCTGTCGGCCGCGTGCTCGACCACCGCGTGCTCGCAAGCGGCGTGGACCTCACCCGCGTGAGCGTGCCGTTGGGCCTGGTCGCCATGGTGTACGAGGCGCGCCCCAACGTGACGGCCGACGCCGCGGGCATCTGCATCCGCACCGGCAACGCCTGCATTCTGCGCGGCGGCTCGCTGGCCTATCACTCGTGTGCCATGATTTCTGAGCTGCTGGCCGATGCGCTCGAGACCAAGGGCTTCCCGCGCGAGGCTATCTCGATGATCGAGTCCACCGACCGCGAGGCCACTGGCGAGCTCATGAAGCTCCGCGGTATTGTCGACGTACTCATTCCGCGCGGCGGTGCAGGCCTGATCCAGCGCTGCGTGCGCGAGTCGCTTGTGCCGGTGATCGAGACGGGCACGGGCAACTGTCATATCTACGTGCATGAGTCCGCCGACTTTGATAAGGTGCTCAACATTATCGTTAATGCCAAGACCCAGCGTGTAGGCGTGTGCAATGCCGCCGAGTCGCTGCTGGTCGACCATGCTGTGGCCAATGTGTTTTTGCCTGCGGTCGTTGCCGTGCTGCACGACCACGGCGTGCTCATTCACGGCGACGAGGCCACGTGCGCCGCATGCGCCGACGCCGGGCTTGCCGAGGGCGATGACTACGTTGCCGCGACTGAGGAGGACTGGGGTCGCGAGTATCTGGCGCTCGAGATGAGCGTGAAGGTCGTGGCGAACGAGGACGAGGCCATCGCGCACATCAACCGCTACGGCACGATGCACTCCGAGGCCATCGTTGCAGAGGACACGGATGCTTGCGAGCGCTTCCTGGACGAGGTCGATGCCTCGGCCGTGTATGCCAACGCCAGCACGCGCTTTACCGACGGCGGCGAGTTTGGCCTGGGCGCCGAGATTGGCATCTCGACCCAAAAGCTCCACGCCCGCGGCCCCTTTGCCGCCGAGGCCCTCACCACCTACAAATACAAGCTCCGAGGCACCGGCCAGGTCCGCCCCTAACGCCCGCGCAAACAAAAACCACCACAAAGGTGCCTGTCCCCTTTGTGATGGTTTTGGAATTAAGCCTGAAAGGTGTCGCGGTCGGGGGCGAAGGACTGCATGGCCGCGATGGTACGGTCGAAGAGCTCGGGGAGCTCCCAGCCCAGCATCTCGGCACCCTGCGTAATCACGTCGCGCGAGCAGCCGGCGGCAAAGCGCTTGTCCTTGAACTTTTTCTTGAGCGACTTGGTCGTAAAGTCCATGACGCTCTTACTCGGACGCATGATGACGGCAGCACCGATCAAGCCGGTGAGCTCGTCGCAGGCAAACAGGATCTTTTCCATCTGCAGCTCGGGCTTGGGCAGCGAGGTGTTGAAGTCCGACGTGTGCGTCTGAATGGCGCGAATGAGATCGGGAGAGGCGCCCTCGCCTTCAAGGATCTCGGCCGCATAGATGGTGTGGTTCATGGGGTCGTCCTCATGCTCCTCCCAATCTAGGTCGTGCAGCAGACCGACGATGCCCCAAAACTCCTCGTTCTCGGGGTCGAACTCGCGCGCAAAGTAGCGCATGGTGCCCTCGACCGTTTCGCCGTGGGTGATGTGGAACGGGTCCTTATTGTGCTCGTTGAGCAATTCGAACGCACGGTCGCGGGTGATTCCGGCGGAAAGTGGCTCTGCCATAAAAGACTCCTTGTGCTCGCAGGTATCGCTAAGAATGAATACTACTAGAACGACTAGAACGAAAAAACCACCACAAAGGTGCCTGTCCCCTTTGTGGTGGTTTTTGGCGCGGATGGGTTAGTTGAGGGCGGCTTGGGCTAGGCGGGCTTCGGCGGCCTCCTCGGTGACGCCCAATGCCACGGCGAACTCCTCGATGGAGCGGCGCTTGGCTTCCTTGAGTACACGCATATAGTAAGAGCTGGGCTTTTTATCGGCTTCCTCGGCCTGGCGAATGCGGTGCATCATGGTCTTTGCCACGCGGACCGTCTCGGGCGCGCCCAGCTTGAGCTGCTGCTTAAAGTGTGTCTCTTCAAGCGAGCTGTTGCGCTCGGTAAAGGTGTCGCACTCCAGCTCGTCATAGTGGCTCAGCAGATGCTCGGCATCTTGCTGAGAGATGGCGGCATGCAGACGGTCGGCCTGCGCCACGGGGTACATAAGGATCGTCTGCGCATGCCCCTGCTTGGCCTCGAGCAACAACATGGGCTGCGGCGTGTCGTCCCTAAAACCGACGACGGTGCAGACTCCCTGACCCGGATGAATGACGTGTTGACCGATTGAGAACATGCTACCTCCAACTTATACGAATTTGCGTATGTCTAGAATACCACGCTGACGTGCGGAAACCCTTACTTTATGCAGGAAAAGCACACAACTCCGATAGGTAAGAGTATTCGATAAAAGACACAGCTCATTCACACCTTTATGCATTTTCAACGCGTGCATAATCTGCAGGCAGACCGGCATCTTTGAGAGACTCCATACAAGCTGTAGTCAATTTTGTGCATATGCAATTTCGATTGGCTTTACCCTGCGATAGTGCCCGTCGCTTGTGATAGAGTGCTACAAACTCTGGCTTTTGCCCTACGAGTGACCAAGAGCTCGGGGGCTTTAACACAAGGAGGATCTATGCCCGAGAAGATTGAAGAGCTGGTACGCGCTGCGCTTGCTGCGGCCCAGGAGGCCGGCGACCTTTCCGCATTTGAACTTGACGATTGCGCTATCGAGCGACCGGCTGACACTTCTCATGGCGAGTGGACCTCCACCATGGCCCTGAAGTCCGCCAAGCTGGCTCACTGCGCCCCGCGCAAGATCGCCGAGGCCATCGTTGCCCATATGCCCGAGGACCCCGCGATTGAGAAGGTCGAAATCGCAGGCCCCGGCTTTATCAACTTCTACCTCTCCGTTGCCGTCAAGAATGCCATCTTTGGCGAGGCTCGCGAGAAGGGCATGGACTTCGCTAAGTCCAACGTCGGTGGTGGCCTGAAGACCCAGGTCGAGTTTGTTTCCGCCAACCCCGTCGGCCCCATGCACATCGGCCACGGCCGCTGGGCCGCGCTGGGCGACTCGCTCTGCCGTGTTATGGACCACGCCGGTTATGAGATCCAGCGTGAGTTCTACATCAATGACCACGGCTCTCAGATGAACACCTTCGGCAACTCCATCAGCACGCGCTATATGCAGCTTGCCGACATCATCGCCAAGCAGGGCGTTGATATCGACGAGGCTCACAAGCTGCTGATCGCCGACCGTGACGCCTTTGTTGCCGACGAGAACGACGAGCACCCCGAGACCCATCCGTATCAGGACAACTTTGCCGAGACCTTGGGCAAGGACTCTTACGGCGGCGACTACATCATCGACGAGGCCGCCGAGTTCTGGCGCACCGACGGCGATAAGTGGGTCAACGCCGATCCTCAGGAGCGCATGGAGAGCTTCCGCGAGCGCGGCTATGTAAAGATGGTCGATAACATGCGCGACCTCTGCCACGCCGTCAACTGCGACTTCGATCGTTGGTACTCCGAGCGCTCGCTGTATGTGAAGGACACCGAGGGCGAGACCGCCGGCACCTCCGCCGTCGACCGCGCTTTTGAGAAGCTCGACAAGATGGGCTACCTCTACACCAAGGACGGCGCCCTGTGGTTCCGCTCCACCGATCTGGGCGACGACAAGGACCGCGTCCTGATCAAGTCCGACGGCGAGTACACCTACTTCGCCTCCGACGTCGCCTATCACTGGGATAAGTTCCAGCGCGTCGATCACGTCATCGATATCTGGGGCGCCGACCACCACGGTTACATCGAGCGCGTACGCTGCGTCTGCGACGCTCTGGGTTACCCCGGCAAGTTTGAGGTTCTGCTGGGCCAGCTCGTCAACCTGCTGCGTAACGGCAAGCCCGTCCGTATGTCCAAGCGCAAGGGCACCATGGTGACCCTGCAGGAGCTCGTCGACGAGGTCGGCTCCGATGCCGCCCGCTACACGCTCATCTCCAAGAGCTCCAACCAGATGGTCGACTTCGATATCGAGGCCGTCAAGAAGCGCGACAACTCCAACCCGGTCTATTACGTGCAGTATGCCCACGCCCGCGTATGCTCCATCCTGCGCCGTGCCGCCGACGTTACGCCCGAGCAGGCCGACGAGATGGGCATGAAGGCCGTTGCCGCCAAGGCCATCGGTGAGAACGTCGATTACTCGCTGCTGACCGACCCGACCGAGCTCGCCCTTTCGCGCAAGCTCAACGAGCTCACCGACCTGATCGCCAGCTGCGCTCGCGATCGCGCTCCGTTCCGTCTGACCCACTTTGCCGAGGAACTCGCCGGTGACTTCCACAGCTTTTACGCTGCCTGCCAGGTGCTGCCGAGCGAGGGTCGTCCCGTCGACCCCGAGCTTTCGCGTGCCCGTCTGGCCGCTTGTGATGCCGTCCGTGTGACGCTCGCCCTGGTGCTCACCCTCGTTGGCGTTTCCGCGCCCGAGCAGATGTAATCTGCGGGTCATTTGACCGTGTAGGTTTGGTTTAACTGAGCCCTATAAGCCCGATCTCCTACGGAGGTCGGGCTTTTTTCGCAAACGCCGACGTATTGATGAATTTGGAACTGCTGGAAATACGAAACTATGCCGGTTTACTACGATGAATTGAGGAATTCTAACCACGCCGGCTTTTTGCTAAAAAGTGCAAGGCATCTACCTGCGGTTTTAGTTCAACAAGTTTCGGAGTGGTCGCGGTTGAGCGATTCATCGTAGTAAACCGCCATAGTTTTGGCGGAGGCAGTCAGATTTGTGGGTGGCAATCAAAGCGTGTCCCTTTTGACTAGTCGTTTAAGAACGTCCCCCCAATGACTAAGTTGCAGGTGGCGGCGGTTGTGTTACACTAACGCTGCGTAGTTGACGCAATCATCTCGATACAGATCAATGATGTCCGTCGTTTTGAACGGAACTAGACTGTTTAGCCGCCCTGAAGGTTTATGCAGGGAGCATGTGATCACAGGGCTTGAAAAGAAAGTTGAGCAAACACTGTGTCTGATCAACAGCAAGAAAACGAAATAACGACGACGCAGGCCGCTCCCGCTGCACCGGTTGCGTCGGACCAGGTCGCGGCGCCCGCTCAAGCCTCGGCTCCTGAGACGCCTAAGGCTGCTTCGACGCCTATGCCTGTAGCGGCTGAGAAGGCCGTGCCTGCAACTGGTGAGGAGGCTGCTCCGGCAAAGCCCAAGCGCATGCGCCGCACGGCCAAGCCTGCCGCTGACGGCGAGGAGGTCACCAAGCCAAAGCGCCGTACCACGCGCACGACGCGCGCCAAGCTCACCGTTGCAGCTGACTCCTCGGCGCCGATTTCCGATGAGGTCGCGCAGGCACGTGCGTTGGCGCAGATTAGCGGGGCTCAGGTGGTGCGCGCCCGCCGTCGTGCTGCCGAGCGCGAGGCCGCGTCTCTGACCGAGCTTGCAGCTCCGTCTGTACTCGAGACTCCTGCCGCCACCGAGGTTCTTGCCGCCGACCAGCCGACCGAGAAGCCGGCACCGCGCACACGCCGTCGCACGGCTGCTAAGGCCGAGCAGGTTGCTGAACAGGTAACCCCCGAGCCCACTGAGGCTTCGGTCCGTTCCGCGGCAGGGGAGGGCACATCGCCTGTTGAGCCCGCTGCGCCTGTCGAGGCCAGCGAAGTTCCCGTTGTCGATCCGGCTTTGCGCCCGCACCGTCGCGGTCGCAAGCCCAAGGCCTTTGTCGAGGCCGAGAAGGCCGCAGCCGCAGCCGCTGCCGCTCGGGATGCTGCGGCGACTGCCAAGTCCTCAACTGCTGCCGATGCACCCGTCCAGGATGCCACGACTTCCGAGGCCGTTTCTGCCGATGCCGACCCCGCCGACGTCCGTCCCGGTCGCAGCCGTCGCACTGCTGCTAAGCGCACGTCCAAGGCTAAGGCTGCCAAGAAGGGTGCGTCCGAGGATTCCGCCGAGACGACCGCCGATGCGTCGACTGATGTCGCCAAGGCCCAGGACGTCGAACAGCCTGCGTCCGAGAAGCCCAAGCGCGGTCGTAAGAAGTCCGTTAAGGCCAAGGCGTCCGAGCAGCAGGATGTCGAAGCGCAGGTTGATTCTGGCGCCGAGGCCAATGACGCCGCCGCGGCCAATGTTGGCACCGCCGCAACCGATGGTGCCGCCCCCGCTGAGGGCGAAGACGGCACTCGTCCCAACCGTCGCCAGCACAAGCGCAACGACGAGCGCAACGAGCGTAAGGACGACCGCAACAACGACCGTCGCAACCGCCAACGCGATCGCAAACAGCGCAACAAGGAGCGTAATGCCGCTCCCACCGAGCCCACGCTTTCGCGCGAGGAACTCGCGGCCATGAAGGTCGCTGAGCTGCGCGAGAAGGCTAAGGAGTTCGAGATCGAGACGACCGGCAAGAAGAAGGCCGAGCTCGTCGAGGAAATCTACGTCACCGCTGCGAAGGCCGAGGGCTTCCGCGACATCAAGGGCATTCTGCAGATTCGCCCGGACAGCTCCGGCATCATCCACGCCCATGGCTACATGAAGTCCAACGACGACGCCTTCGTGCCCGCCTACCTCATCCGCTCCGCGCGCCTGCGCACGGGCGACGTCATCGAGGGCTCGCTGCGTCCTTCGCGCGGCGGCGACAAGCGCGCCGGCCTCGCCAAAATCACGACCGTCAACGGTCTGGACCCCGAGCAGATTCGCAACCGTCCCAAGTTCGGCGACCTCACCCCGGTCTATCCCAACGAGCCGCTGCGCATGGAGCACGGCAAGGACTCTATTACCGGCCGCGCCATCGACATCGTGTCACCGATCGGCAAGGGCCAGCGCGGCCTGATCGTGTCCCCGCCCAAGGCCGGCAAGACCACGATCCTCAAGAAGATCTGCCAGTCTATCTCGATTAACAACCCCGAGGTGCACCTCATCTGCCTGCTCGTCGACGAGCGCCCCGAAGAGGTCACCGATATGCAGCGTTCCATCAAGGGCGAGGTTGTGGCGTCGACCTTCGATATGCCTGCCGACAACCACACCCGCGTGGCAGAGCTCGTCATCGAGCGCGCCAAGCGCATCGTAGAGCTGGGTGGCGACGTCGTGGTGGTGCTCGACTCCATCACGCGCCTCGCCCGCGCCTACAACTTGGCGGCGCCCGCCTCGGGCCGCATCCTTTCGGGCGGCGTCGATTCGGCGGCCCTATATCCGCCCAAGCGCTTCCTGGGTGCAGCCCGCAATATCGAGAACGGTGGCTCGCTTACCATCCTGGCCTCTGCCCTCATCGACACCGGTTCCAAGATGGACGAAGTCATCTTTGAGGAGTTCAAGGGCACCGGCAACATGGAGCTTAAGCTCGACCGCGACCTGGCCGACCGCCGCATCTTCCCGGCTATCGACCCCGTTGCCTCCGGTACGCGTAACGAGGACCTGTTGGTCGACGAGCAGATGCGTCCGTTTGTCTTTGGTCTGCGTCGCATTCTTGCCGGCATGAACAACACCGAGCGCGCAGCCGCATCGTTTATCAAGGGTCTTAAGGGCACCAACACCAACCAGGAGTTCCTGGTGCGTTCGGCCAAAAAACACAGCGACTACGAGCAGACGTTCTAGGTTGTCATCCACGCGCAGCGATAGTCATCAATGCGATAAAGGGTCGGGGCTTTGAGCCTCGGCCCTTTTCTATAGCGCCGCTCCGCGCTTATTTTTGACCGTAAGACCGACGAGCAGCAGGTTTCCCGTTTCAATCCGACATCGTCACTTGCAATCGACAGGACGGTTTCGCATAATAACTTTTAAGCTTCGCGACGGAAAACGCAGATGAAACGAACCATATACCGTTGCTTTGGGGCATAGCCCCGCTTCATCTTCTCTCGCGCAGCCAACTGAATGATGCGATTTGGGTGCTGGAAGATGGGGAGAGCTCATGGCTTCTTCTGATGCAACACAACGAGCAGTCCTTGCCGGACTTTCGTGCGGGATCGGCCTTGCCGCTCCCGTGGTTATGTATGCCGCGACGCTGCCGTTTTCGTCGGTGAACGAGACGGTCGTGGCGGGTGCAGTTCCCTTCGCCGTGGGCGCGGTGGCGGGCGTGGGTATCTATGCCGCCTCGCTGGGTATCTCCGAGTATCGTGCGCAGCGTGAAGAGCGTCTGTTCCAGCCCGATGCCATGGGCGGTGCCGCCAATCTCAATCAGCATCAAAGCGAGTTCAAGACCGCCTCGATTCCAGCTCAGCAGCAGGATGCGATTCCGTACGCTGCGGCTTCTGCTTCTCAGGCTCAGTCGGAGCAGTCTACCTCGGCATTCCTTTCCGGCCTGACTGGTGCGTTCCAGCGCCGTCATGCCGATGATGGTGTCCCTACCATCGCTCGAGCCGCAGATGCTATGGACGAGGCCGAGGCTTGGTCCATGATCGACAGCATGCTCGACGACGATTCGCCGGTGAGCTGCGACCCTGCACGCTCGCGCGACGTCTATCAAGTCGCCATCGACGAGCTCACCAACGGCGGGCAGACCGGCTCCTTCAATCGCGATGATATCGCCGCCGCGGCACGCGCCGTGTCGGGCTCCCAGGCCGCCCCTGCGGGCAGCACGGCGGCTTTCGTGGCACTCGTTGCCAATGCGGCGGTCAATAACGCCTACAGCGCTACCTCGGCGGACGCGAACGCTTCTGCCGATAATTCGTACGTTGATGAACCCATGACCGCGGACGAGGAGGCTGTTGCCGCCCGCCGTGCCGCCGAAAGCTCGCTTTGGGGCGCTCCTGCCCAGCAGCAGGCGGCTGAGGCTGCGCCGTACAATGCAAACCTCGCCAGCATGCCTATCATCTCCGGTGCCGCGGGCATCGATCTCGATGACCTCGATGAGCCTGCAGCCATCACCGCATCGATTGATGCCCAAGATCGCATCGACACCGGCGACCTTCCGGACGCCTCGCTCGAGGTTGATGTCCCCATGGCCGATTACTCGGGCCACGAGGGTATGTGGGCCGCCGCCACCGCGATTCTGGATGAGATTGACGAGCCTGCTCCTGTTTCAGCCCCCGCTCCCGTCGCTGCCCCTCAGCCTGCTGCCCCCGCCTATGTCGGCCGTCACAGCGCTGTGTTCCCCGAGGATACTGCCCGTATCTCGCGTGAGAGCATCGAGCGGGCCGAGGCTATTGCCGCCGGCATTATGGAAAATCGTCGTCACGAGCGCGTCAATCAGATCCTCGAGGAAGAGATCGAGCGTCTTCAGTCCTCTACCGCCAAGCGTACGGGCCGTGCTTATCTGAGCGTTATCGAGGGCGGTACCGCCAGCTTCGCGCCGCTCCGTGCGGAGGCATAACTTCTGCATGGTTAAGATCAATCGAAAATGGGCGGTCGTAACCTGCCTGATGGCGCTCTTGATCTGGGGCAATTCGCTGGTTCCCGGCTCGGGGTCGGGCTCACTGAGCCTAACGGTCATGGAAGCTATCCGCGGTTTCCTGCACGGCGTGGGACTTCCATATGAATGGGCGACCAACTTTGTTGTTCGTAAGTGCGCGCATTTTACCGAGTATTTGGTGCTCGGCATCCTGGCAACGCACGCCTTTGATTTTGAGGGCCGACGCACCTTTGACGTGCTGCTGCCCACGGCAGTGTTCCTGCTGCTGATTCCCTCGATCGACGAGACGATTCAGCTCTTTGTGCCGGGACGCGCCGGCATGATCACCGATGTGATGATCGACTGCTGTGGAGCGGCAACGGGCGTTGTGCTCCGATATCTCTTACGGTCGCTGATGTGCGCCAAAAAGGCCGCCTAAGGACGCATTGTTTGGTCCTAGGCGGCCTTTTTTATTGGAGGGCTTATATGAGGTGTGGCGGCGTCGTTCCATAGGTCGGATTTGCCGGGTGCGCCACGCCCTGTAGGTGCGTCTGTTACTGAAGCGCCTGTGCGCCTAGGGCCAGGCAGCCCATGATGCCCTGCTTGCCCTCGAGGCTGTTGTTGACGATGTAGGTATCGATGTCGTTGACCTCGGGCGTGACGATATAGCCGTTGAGCATCTCGGCGCACTTCTTGCGCGCGAGCGGCACGATGGGGGTGTGGTCGGCCACGCCGCCGCCGATGACGATCTTCTGCGGCGCATAGCACAGGATGAAGGTCATGAGCGCCTGCGCCAGATAGCCGGCGAGCAGATCCATGGCCTCCGGGTCATCGGCCATGTCTCCGGCGCTCTTGCCATCCCAGCGCCTTTTAACGCCGGGGCCGGCGATGAGGCCCTCGAGGCAGTTGTCGTGGAAGGGGCAGGCGCTGTGCGCGCCAATGGTGTCGCGCGGGTCGCGCGTGACCAGGATGTGACCGGCCTCGGGATGCATCATGCCGTGCACGAGCTTACCGCCCGAGAGCACGCCAGCGCCCACGCCGGTACCGATGGTCAGATACACCACGTCAGTGAGGCCCTGGGCGCAACCAAAGGTGACCTCGCCCAGGCAGGCGACGTTGACGTCGGTGTCGTAGCCGCAGGGAATATTGAGCTCGTTTTGGATGGTGCCCAGCAGGTCAAAGTAGCGCCATGCCGTTTTGGGCGTCTCCAGGATCTTGCCGTATTGGGGCGAGGCGGGGTTGACTGCGGTGGGGCCAAAGGCGCCGATGCCCAGCGCGGCGATGCCCTTGTTCGCAAACCATGCGTTGACGGCCTCGACGGTCTCCTGCGGGGTCGTGGTCGCGATCTGCTCGCACTCCAGGACCATACCGTCTGCATAGCCCGTGGCGCAGACCATCTTGGTGCCGCCGGCCTCGAGCGCTCCGATAAGCTGCTCTGCCATAGTATTCCTCTCTGGGACGAGTTGCTCCGTGACTAAAGTATAGCGCTCAAAAAAATAAATGAGGTCGCTATAAAAAGAAACCTCGTGGCCCAACGGGTTCACGAGGTTTCTTTAGTGCCTTTAGTTACTGACCGTCCTTACCCGCGCGGTTCGATTTTATCACGCAGAGACTTGAGGTTCTCCAGTGCCGCGTTAAGCGTCTCGTCTCGTTTGGCAAAGTGGAAACGAATCAGATGGTTGACGGGCTCGCGGAAGAAGCTCGAGCCGGGCACGGCGCCCACGCCCACCTTGGAGGCCAAATCCTCGCAGAAGTCGAGGTCGCTGTTATAGCCAAACTCCGAGATATCCATCATCACGTAGTAGGCGCCCTGCGGCACGTTGTGCGTGAGTCCGATGCTGTCGAGTCCCTGACAGAATAGGTCGCGCTTGGCGGTGTAGAGGTCGAGGACCTCCTGGTAATAGCTGTCGTCGAAGTTGAGGGCGGTGACGACGGCCTCTTGCAGGGGAGCGGCGGCGCCCACGGTGAGGAAGTCGTGAACCTTTTTGATGCGCTCGGTGATTTCGGCAGGAGCGATGGTGTAGCCCAGGCGCCAGCCGGTGATGGAGTAGGTCTTGGATAGCGAGCTGCAGCTGATGGTGCGCTCAAACATGCCGGGCAGCGTGGCCATGTACACGTGCTCGTGGGGCGCGTAGACGATGTGCTCGTAGACCTCGTCGGTGATGCAGTAGGCGTCATACTTTTTGCACAGGTCGGCGATAAGGGTGAGCTCCTCGCGGGTAAAGACCTTGCCGCAGGGGTTGGACGGGTTGCATAGAACGATCGCCTTGGGATCGTTGTCGCGGAAGGCCGCCTCCAGGACCTCACGGTCAAAGTCAAAGGTGGGCGGGTTGAGCGGCACGTAGATAGGCTCCGCACCCGAAAGGATCGTGTCGGCGCCGTAGTTCTCGTAGAATGGCGAGAAGATGACGACCTTGTCGCCGGGGTTCGTGACCGTCATCATGGCGGCCATCATGGCCTCGGTGGAGCCGCAGGTGACCACGATGTTCTCGTTGGGGTTGATCGGCATGCCCATAAAGTGCTCCTGCTTGGCGGCAAGCGCCTCGCGCATGGCCTGGGAGCCCCAGGTGATGGAGTACTGGTGGTAAAGCGGCTTGGGGTCGGTGGCAATGGTGCTGAGGCTATCGAGCAGCTGCGCCGGGGGATCGAAATCGGGGAAGCCCTGCGACAGGTTGACGGCACCATACTTGTTGGAGATGCGCGTCATGCGGCGGATGACCGAATCGGTAAACGCCGCCGTGCGGTTGGAGAGTTCTTTCATGCCTATCCTTTCGAGCATTGGGTGGAGCAAGTTTACTCCTATGGAACCGGTGGGATTTGCTCGAAACGGGCTCGAAAAACTCTTTTCAAAATTCTTGAAAATTGGGGCTTGCATCGCGTGGCGTTCCTTGCAATAATAGTCGAGCGCGAAGCGCACAGGACACGGTGGGTGTAGCTCAGTTGGCTAGAGCGACGGGTTGTGGTCCCGTAGGTCGAGGGTTCGAGTCCCTTTACCCACCCCAGTTCTTGCTTCGTGTCGATATCGGGTCGTTAGCTCAGTTGGTAGAGCAGGGGACTCTTAATCCCAAGGTCCAGGGTTCGACCCCCTGACGGCCCACCCAAAGATGATTAAGACGGTCAACGAAGGTTGGCCGTCTTTTTTTGTTGACCTTTCATGGGGTCGAACCCGTCGGGGCGCGGAGCTGAGGAAATGCGTGAGCATTTACCAGCGCAGCGCGCAAGGCGCGAAGCGCCGCAGCGGCCGCCTGCAAAGCAGGCTGACCCCCTGACGGCCCACCAAAGCAAGTTAAGACGGTCAACGAAAGTTGGCCGTCTTTTTTGTTGACCTCGCTTGGGGTCGAACCCGAAAGGGCACAGCCGCTTTCACAGATCGAGTCTACCCTGGGGATCAGTAAAACCGGCGCGTCTGCACGGAAAAGTATGCCTGGGCGAGCGCGATCTCTGGCTTGTTTGAATCTCCGTTTTGGGCGATTAAATAGCATGCATAGCGCGTAAGCTTGTAGTCTTTAACCGCGCGAGCGGCGACACCGGCAGTTATCATTTTCGTGGTGTCACGAAAATGGGAATCAACTGGAGTTTTATTTGTTTCGCACGAGACTTTTGCCCTCTTAACAACTTCGGCGAAGTTCTCCCATCGAGTGTATCCCATGGGTTCCATTAAATCGCGTGCGAGCCAATACTCAACGCCGTCTTCTACATTGGCGTAGCTATCAAGTTCGACACGCCACTTCTCGATATCTCTACTGTCCATATCTCCTCCTCGCTGGCCTATTGTCTATGCGGGCTTTGCCCGCTCCGTATTCAGAATAAGGATACGCTGCCGTACGGACACGAATGGGCCCCGTGCCACTTCGAGCTCACGGGGCCCATAGATATCGATTAGTTGTGTTCTGCTTTAGATGGGTGTTCGAATTAGTCCGCTCGATAGTGCGATCCGAGGCTTTCGGTTCGTTTGCGCATGGCTTTGACCATTTCCTGTGCTAGTTGAATCTGCGACTGTATGCGGGCGAGCGCAGCGATTTCGCTGTCGTTGGCATGCGGCTTATTTAGAGCTGTGGCATCATCTTGAATGTTTTCAAGCTCGTGTAGTGCCTCGGATAGGCCTGTTTCGGTCCTGTTGATCATGCAATAGGTGCCCATCGTGTGCCTTAGGCTGTGTGTCAGGCGTTCGGCATCTGTTGCGGCTATGCCGTACTGGGGGAGGGCGATATCCGCCTTCAGGGCTGTCTCGGGCTCTTTCTGTGCTGCTTGGGCTGCCGATGCGCCCGCGATGCGCCCGAACACGATGCCGTTGGCGCTTGACAAGCCACCAATGCGGTCGGCGCCGTGCATGCCGCCTGTCGCCTCACCGCAAGCGTAGAGGCCCTCAACGCCCGTTTGCGCGGTCTTATCGATCTTGATGCCGCCGTTAGCGGCGTGGGCATACATCGCAACGCGCATCTCGTCAGTCGGGGCGATGCCGTGCTCGTCTTGCAGCCAGGTGGCAAAGGTCTGCACAAACTCTGGGACATCCTCGCGGGGAAAGTCGTAGTGGAGTGCCAGGCCTTCGACACCTGCCTGATCGATGACGAGATCGATAGCGCGGGAGGCCAAGCGTGACGTGAAGGGACCATATCCAGAGCGCTGCTCGAGCAGGTCGTCCAGCTTGTCGTCGGCAATATCTACCGGCTGGTCTACATGTACGTAGCGCCAGGTTTTCTCGTTGAAGACCAGGTTGCGCTTGGGCTCGATGAAGCCGGGCATCATCTGCATGAACTCTATATTAGTAAGTGTTGCGCCGTGCGCCAGCGCGATGGCCTGCGAGGAGCTGAGCACATCAGCCGACGTAAGGCTGCGCTCGAACAGGCCGCCTGTGCCACCGGTTGCGATGATCGTGGCCTTGGCAGCAAAGGGCACGATTCGATTTTCGGTGAGGTCGTAGAGCATGGTTCCGGTTATTCTGCCGTTCGTGTCCTCAACAAGGTCGATAAGCTCATGGCGGGGGAGCAGGCGAATGCCGAGCGACTCGATCCGGGTCGTCAGAGCGTCCTCAAGGGGCTTGCGGGTGAGGCCGCGCCACATGCGCGTCTTGTGGTCAAAGCAGGGGATAAATTGCTTTTGCTGAGCGCTTTCAGCGCTTTGCGGACGCTGGAGCTCAACACCCAGGTCTTGCTCGAGCCATTCAATTGCCTGGGGAATGCTGTGGACAAACGTCTGGACAAGATCGGGGTCGGCGACGCCGCCACCAACGGTCTGGATGGTATCGATAAGGTCTTGTTCGTCGTCTTCGTTAACGGGTCCGATAAGCCCCAAGCCCCAGGTTCCGGGGAAGAAGCTTGATCCACTCATAGTCTTGCCGGCGCTTGCCACAGTGACGGTCACGCCCGCGCGCGCCGCTTCGATGGCGGCGCAAAGGCCCGCAATGCCAGATCCAATTACCAGTACATCAGTCGATTCCATCGGATTCCTTTCTCGTCCGGCGCATTGTCGCACGGGTGATCGGCAATGGGGCCGCAAAGACTCGGCAAATCGGTAAAGGGCAATTATGGCAGGTGGGTGTCATGGACACTTTGACGTTCCATCTCGTCTCATCTCGTATTTCGCCCCAACTGGTATATCGGCATTAGCCACCCTGCAGCAGCGCAAACAAAAAGAGCCGCTACCTCGAAAGGTAGCGGCTCCAAAACTCAACTATATGAGCATCGCGCGGGCGCGATTAGGCCTTGAGGGCCTCCTCGACGGCGACAGCGCAGGCGACGGTGGCACCGACCATGGGGTTGTTGCCCATGCCGATGAGACCCATCATGTCGACGTGCGCAGGCACGGAGGAAGAACCGGCGAACTGGGCGTCGGAGTGCATGCGACCCATGGTGTCGGTCATGCCGTAAGAGGCAGGGCCGGCGCCCATGTTGTCCGGGTGCAGGGTACGGCCAGTGCCGCCACCAGAAGCGACGGAGAAGTACTTCTTGCCAGCCTCGAGGCGCTCCTTCTTGTAGGTGCCAGCGACGGGGTGCTGGAAGCGCGTGGGGTTGGTGGAGTTACCGGTGATCGAGATGTCGACGTTCTCGTGCCACATGATGGCAACGCCCTCGCGGACGTCGTCGGAGCCGTAGCAGTTAACGGCAGCGCGGGGACCATCGGAGTAGGGGATGGTCTCGACGACCTTGAGCTCGCCCGTGTAGTAGTCGAACTGGGTCTTCACGTAGGTGAAGCCGTTGATGCGGGCGATGATCTGAGCAGCGTCCTTGCCCAGACCGTTGAGGATGACGCGCAGCGGCTTCTTGCGAGCCTTGTTGGCGTTCAGAGCCAGGCCGATAGCACCCTCAGCGGCAGCGAAGGACTCGTGGCCAGCCAGGAAGGCGAAGCACTCGGTGTCGTCGGAGAGCAGCATAGCGCCCAGGTTGCCGTGGCCCAGACCGACCTTGCGGTCCTCGGCGACGGAGCCGGGAACGGTGAAGGCCTGGATGCCCTCGCCGATGATGGCGGCAGCCTCAGAAGCGGTCTTGGCGCCACGCTTGACAGCGAGAGCGCAACCGAGGGTGTAGGCCCACTCGGCGTTCTGGAAGGCGATGGACTGGGTGTTGTTGACGATCTCACGCGGGTTGAAGCCCTTGTCGGTGCAGATCTGCAGAGCTTCCTCGAGGGAGGCGATGCCGTTGTCGGCGAGGCACTTGTTGATCTTGTCAGCGCGGCGCTCGTAACCTTCGAACGTAACAGTCATAGTTATTTCCCTCCCTTTCTACTCGTGAACCGGGAACACGCTGGCGACGGAGTGAGTCTCCTCGTCGGTGCGCGGGTCGATGTACTTGGCAGCGTTCTCCCACTGACCATAGTGGCCCATAGCGCCAGCGATGGCCTCCTCGGGGGTCTTGCCGGCCTTGACGGCGTCGGTGAACTTGCCGAGGTTCAGGAACTCGAATGCGATGATCTCGTTCTTGTCGTTGAGAGCCATGCGGGTGACGTAGCCCTGAGCGAGCTCAAGGTAACGAGCGCCCTTGGCCTTGGTGCCGAACATGGTGCCGACCTGAGAGCGAAGGCCCTTGCCGAGGTCGTCGAGGGAGGCGCCCACGGGCAGGCCGCCCTCGGAGAACGCGGTCTGGCTGCGGCCGTAAACGATCTGCAGGAAGATCTCGCGCATAGCAACGTTGATGGCGTCGCAGACGAGGTCGGTGTTGAGGGCCTCGAGGATGGTCTTACCGGGAAGGATCTCGGAAGCCATGGCAGCAGAGTGGGTCATGCCCGAGCAGCCGATGGTCTCAACGAGGGCCTCCTCGATGATGCCGTCCTTGACGTTCAACGTGAGCTTGCAGGCGCCCTGCTGAGGTGCGCACCAACCCACACCGTGCGTAAGACCGGAGATGTCGGAAATCTCCTTAGCCTGGACCCACTTGCCCTCCTCGGGGATGGGTGCGGGGCCGTGGTATGCACCCTTGGCAACGGGGCACATGTTCTCCACTTCCTGTGAGTACTGCATGCCTCTCCTCTCTATCGTGTTGGCGTCCCGTCTGGGGGTCGTGGCTGGCGATTGCCGGGCGACCCTTCGAAAGGGACATGACATGCAGCCCCTATAATACCGCGAAATGCACGGAATATTCGGCGAACGGCTCAGTTTTCGTAGCGAGAAGTCCGGAAGTTTTAATTGAAACGGTTTAACTATATGTTCTGTGGTCGCGAACTTCCGTAGAGGGGGTTCGTCTTGGGCAAGCTTTTGGTCAGCTCTTGTAAGCGTTGCAGGGGTTGACCTGTTGCAACGGTGCCGTTCGCCGCCCGTTTACTGCCTTTGGCCGCGCGAGTGTATTGTTTTGCGTGAATGTTTTGATGGCACGCTTCAATCGTGCTGTATTGGATGGCAATCAGATCCCGGCGAAGGGAGCGCCATGCAGCGCGTTTGGAGAACGGTTACCGGCTTTTACCATGTCTGTGCCCGCGGTGTGGGCAAGCAGCTCATCTTTGAGGGCGATGAAGACCGGTGGGAGTTTTTGGAGCTGATGCGCGAGTGCTGCCGCGAGGCGGGCGTGACGGTTATCGCCTGGTGCCTTATGGGCAATCACGTGCATCTGGTGCTTGCAGATTACGAGGACGCGATGAGCGCGGCGATGCACCGGCTGCTTTTGACGTACGCGCGGCGGTTCAATAAGCGCACGGGGCGCACGGGTCATCTGTTCCAGAACCGTTTTGACCGGCGCTCGCTCGATACCGACCGTTATCTAATGGCTGCCATTCGCTATGTTCACGCTAATCCGCAGGAGGCGGGTATCGCCCTGATCGAGCGTTATCCCTGGAGCAGCTTTGCCGAGTATCTGAGAGCGTATGACAACGATACGACGAGGGGATTTTCGGACCCTTCTTGTGTGCTTGAGCTCTTTGAGTCTGCCAAGGGGTTTCTGGATTATTCTCTGTCGATGCCCGATGGTTCCGATCCGGTGATTCACGATATGGATGAGACAGAGTGGGAGCGGCGTGCGTTTGCCGACAAGATGGCGAAGCGCCTGGGCGTGCCGCTCAACGAACTCAAGACCGTAGCGCCCTCGCGGCGAGATGGAATCATTTTCGCCCTGCACGATGTCGGCTACACGGTGCGCGAGATCGAACGATATACGGGAATCAGCAAGAGTACCGTCTCTCGTATCGTGCGCGCTTATGTTCGGGTGAATGCTCAGGCTGAGGGCTCGGAATAGAAAATGGCCGAACCACTCTTGTCAAGCGATTCGGCCAACAAAATTCTTAAGATTTGGGACAAATACTACTGATTATTTTGTCCCGTGAGCATGCCGTCGAGGGTGCGCCAGGCGAGCTCGGCGCATTTGACGCGGGCGGGCATGTGCGAGATGTCCTGGAGCTGGGCGGCCTCGTCCAGGTCTTCCAAGTCCTCCTCGGAGAGCTGCTCGCCGCGGATCATGGCGAGGAAGAGCTCTGCCAAGCGGCGAGCTTCCTCGACGGTCTCGCCGGTGATGAGGTCGGCCATGATGTCGGCGCTGGCCTGGCTAATGGCGCAGCCGTGGCCGGTAAAGGACGCCTCCTCGATCACGTCGTTCTCAACGCGCAGCTGCAAGGTGAGCTCGTCTCCGCAGCTGGGGTTGATGCCGTCGTGCTCGTGCGTGGGGGCGTCCATCTCGTACTTGTAGTCGGGGTGCGAGTTGTGCTCCATAAACGTGGTGGAGGTGTACAGATTACCCATTGAACGTGCTCCAAACGTGATGCAGGCCGGCGATGAACTTGTCGATATCGGCCTTGTCGTTGTAGAAGGCCACGCTGGCGCGGCAGCAGGCAAGGTTCTCGACGCCCAGCCAGGTGAGCAGCGGCTGCGCACAGTGGTGGCCGGCGCGAATGCAGACGCCGTCCATGTCCATGATGCTCGCTACGTCGTGCGGGTGGATGCCCTTGACGTTAAAGCTCACGACGCCGTGGTGGTTGTCCCAATAGATGGAGCCGATGATCTGGACAAAGTCGAGCTGCATGAGTTCGCCCATCAGATAGTGGACGAGTGCCTGCTCGCGGGCCTGGATGTTCTCGTAACCCACCGTGTTGACCAGGTAATCGAGTGCGGCGCCCGTGGCGAAGATGCCGGCGGCGTCCTGCGTGCCGGCCTCGAACTTCTCGGGGACGGGAGCCCAGACAGCGTTCTGCTCGGTGACCGAATCGATCATCTCGCCGCCGGTAAGCATGGGCGGCATGGCGTTGAGCAGGTCCATCTTGCCCCACAGCACGCCGATGCCCATGGGGCCCATGGCCTTGTGCGCACTAAAGGCAAAGAAGTCGGCGCCCAGGTCGGCCACATCGACCGGCATGTGCGGCAGCGACTGCGCGCCGTCGACGACCAGGTAGCCGCCGTACTTGTGCACGAGTTTGCCGAGGTTCTTGACCGGGTTCTCGACGCCCAGCACGTTGGAGACCTGTCCCACGGCTAGGATCTTTGTCTTGGGACCCACCTTGGCAAGAACCTCCTCGGTGGTGAGCTGGCCGGTCTTGGTGGGGTAGAGGTAGACGAGCTTGGCGCCGGTCTCGCGGCAGACCTGCTGCCACGGAATCAGGTTGGAGTGGTGCTCCATGATGGTGATGACGACCTCGTCGCCCGGTTCGAGCACTGTGGGCGCAAAGCTCTTAGCGACCAGGTTGAGCGACTCGCTCGTGTTGCGGGTGAAGACGACCTCGTTGGCCTGTGAGGCGCCGATGAGGTCAGCGATCTGCTGGCGGACCTTCGCGATGGCGTCGGTGGCCTCGACGGACAGCGAGTACAGGCCGCGCAGGGGGTTGGCGTTCATGCGCTGGTAGAAGTCGCGCTCGGCGTCGAGCACACAGGCAGGGCGCTGCGCGGTGGCGGCGCTATCGAGGAAGGCGATCTCGGGGTGCTGCTGGAACAGCGGGAACTGGCCCTTGTAGGGGTTGGTCTCGATGTCCACGGTGGGCCAGCCGCGCGAAGCCTCGTCGCTGGCGTCGAGCTCCATGGGCTCGGGGGCAGTGCAGGTGTCGCATTTAACGTGCTCGGTGTCGATCATGCGAGCTCCTCTTCAAAGTTGTCGATCAGGTTGTTTCCCAGGCGGACGACGGCGGCGCGGGTGCGCTCGTCGGTGGCGGAAAGCGCGGCGTCCTCCAGCTTGGCGCGGATGAACAGGTCCTCGGCGGCGTTTTGGTCAAGGCCGCGGCAGGCGAGATAGAACAGCTGCTCGTCGCGGACGTGACCGATGGTGGCGCCGTGGTTGCCGGCGACGTCGTCCTCATCGCATAGGATGACGGGAACGGTCTTGTTGTCGACGCCCTTGTTGGCCAAGAGCACCGTCTCGCGCTCGGTACCGGTTGCACCCTTGCAGCCGTGCACGAGGTCGATGGTGCCGCGGTAGACCTTCTTGGACGTGCCGGTCAGCACGCCGTTGGCGTCGATCTCGCACTCGGTCTTGCGACCGCGGTGGCGCAGCTCATAGTTAAAGTCGCGCACCTGCTCGCGGGCGCCCAGGTAATCGGTATCGATGGTGATCTTGGCGGTATCGCCCAGCAGGTCGCCGGCAAGGCCGGTGGCGCTGGCGCCGGCACCCAGGACGGTGTGTTGCACGTTGACGCGCGCGCCCTCGTCCAGGAACAGGCCGGTGTCGTCGAGCGCGATCCAGCTATCGTCGAGCGTCTGCGTGCAGGTCACGTTGACGGTGGCGTACTCGTGGGCGCACACGCGTAGCACGGAGCCCACGACACCCTCGCCCTCGGCGGGCGAGTCTAAGGCGATATGCAGGTCAAGCGTTGCCTGCGGGCGGGCGACGACGTCGACAGCGGCGATGGCCGCGGCGGCATCGACACCACTCACGCGCACGGTAACCGTGGCGTGCTGGTATGCGGGCACATCGATGACGAAGCGCTTGGTAGCGTGCTCGGCCAAGTAGGCGTAGGCAGCCTCGCCCATGCCGGTTTCGAAGGCCTCAGCGGGGGAGAGCTCCTCCTCCAGCTTAATGGCACCGGCCTGGTAGACGGAGGTGGCGGGCACGTCAAGCTCGGTTTCGGGCGTGATGCGGGCGCGGTCGGCGGCATCACCGGGGGCGGAGGCGCGGCGCTCGGGGAAACGCTCGGCCATGGCTTCCATGGCGGCGTCGAACGCGTCTGTCACGCCAGTAAACTGCTCGTCCAAGCCCTCGACCTCAATGGTCTCGGCGGGAGCGGCGGCAAGCTCGTCAGAGAGCTCGAGCTTGGTCTGATTCATCTTCAGCCAGCCCCAAGTTGCAGCCGGCATCGCATTGACCTGCTCAAGGGTGGTAGCAGCGGTGTTGGTGGTCTGTTTCATTATCCGATCGCTCCTTCCATCTCGAGCTTGATCAGGTTGTTCATCTCGACGGCGTACTCAAGCGGCAGCTCCTTGGAGACCGGGTTGGCAAAGCCGTTGACGATCATGGTGCGGGCCTCTTCCTCCGAGATACCGCGGCTCATCAGGTAGAACACCTTGTCGTCGCCGATGCGGCCGATGGTGGCCTCGTGGCCGATGTCGACGTTCTTGGCGCGGATGTCCATGGCGGGGATGGTGTCGGAGCGGCTCTGGTCATCGAGCATGAGCGACTGGCAGCTCACGGTTGCCTTGGAACCCTCTGCCTTGGGCGTGGCCACGATAGAGCTGCGGAAGGTCTGAATGCCGCCGCTCTTGGAGATACCTTTGGTCTCGACCGTTGCCGAGGTATCGGGCGCGTTAAGTACGACCTTGCAGCCGGTATCAAGGTTCTGGCCGGCGCCGGCAAAGGTGATACCGGTAAAGCTCGAGCGAGCCCGGCGGCCGTTGAGCACGCTCATGGGGTAGAGGTAGCCCACGTGGCTGCCGAAGGAGCCGCTGATCCACTCGATGTCGCCGTCCTCGTCCACGCGCGCACGCTTGGTGTTGAGGTTGTACATGTTCTTGGACCAGTTCTCGATGGTCGAGTAGCGCAGGTGCGCACGCTTGCCAACAAAGAGCTCGACGGCGCCGGCGTGGAGGTTGGCCACGTTGTACTTGGGCGCGGAGCAGCCCTCAATAAAGTGCAGGTCGGCATCGTCCTCGACGATGATGAGCGTGTGCTCAAACTGGCCGGCACCCTTGGCATTGAGGCGGAAGTAGCTCTGCAACGGGAAGTCGAGCTTGGTGCCCTTGGGCACGTAGACAAACGAGCCGCCCGACCATACGGCACCGTGCAGGGCCGCAAACTTGTGGTCGGTGGGCGGGATGAGCGTCATAAACTTCTCGTGGATGAGCGGCTCCCACTGCGGATCGTGCAGGGCCTCCTCGATGCCGGAGTAGACGATGCCCATCTTGGACGCCGTATCCTGCATGTTGTGGTAGACCAGCTCGGAGTCGTACTGCGCGCCGACGCCCGCCAGATAGCTGCGCTCGGCCTCGGGGATGCCCAGGCGCTCAAAGGTGTTCTTGATGTCGTCGGGCACCGACTCCCAGTCGTGCTTTTGGTCGGTGTTGGGCTTGACATAGGTGACGATGTTGTCCATGTCCAGGCCCTCGATGGAGGGGCCCCACGTCGGATCGGGGAAGCGGTTGAAGATCTTGAGGGACTTGAGGCGCAGGTCAAGCATCCACTGTGGCTCGTCCTTCTTGGCGCTGATCTCGCGCACGATGTCGGGCGTAATGCCGGCGTCCAGGCGCTCGAATCCCTCCTCGCCATAGGTGAAGTCGTAGAGGCTGCGGTCGATGTCCGCGACCTCGGTGCGGTTCTTGGTCATTGCGTCGCCCCTTTACGCCTGCTGCCCGGCAGCGGCGGCCTCGGCCTGGGCGCGCTGCTCGGCGGCCTCGCGCTCGAAGGTCTCAAAACCGTTCTTGTCGATCCAGGGGATGAGCGAGGCGTCGTCCTCGCGCACGATATGACCCTTGACCATAACGTGGACGCGGTCGACATCCAAGTGCTCCAGGATGCGCGTGTTGTGCGTGATGATGAGCATGGAGCCGTCGCAGCTCTTGCGGTAGGCGTCCATGCCGTGGCTGACGGTGGAAAGCGCGTCGACGTCCAGGCCGGAGTCGGTCTCGTCCAAGATGGCGAGCTTGGGCTGCAGCAGCAGAAGCTGGAGCATCTCGACCTTCTTTTTCTCGCCGCCCGAGAAGCCCACGCCCAGCTCACGGTTGAGGTAGGCGGTATCCATGTTAAGCTCGGCCGCGAGCTCCTTGACGCGACGACGGAATTCCTTGCCCTTCATCTCCAGGCCGGGGCGGCCGGCGATACTGGCGCGCAAAAAGCTCGACAGTGGCACGCCGGGGATCTCGACCGGGGCCTGGAAGCTCAGGAACAGGCCGGCGCGCGAACGCTTGTCGGTGCTGAGCTCGGTGATGTCCTGGCCGTCAAAGACGATACGGCCGTCGTTGACCGTGTAGACGGGGTCGCCCATGACCAGGTGACCAAGGGTGGACTTACCCGCGCCGTTGGGGCCCATCAGCACGTGGGTCTCGCCGGCGGCGACTTGCAGGTTGACGTTGTGGAGGATGGTCTTCTCGTCCACGGAGGCAGTCAGACCTTCGATGGAAAGCAGCGGATTTGCGCTCATGCTGTCCCTCTCTATGTATGGTGTACTCATGGGTGTACTAAACCCTAGGAATCTTCTCGGAATAAAGTTACTATGGGTTCGGCGTTAGTCAAGGGAAAACCCGACTAATCCACTCGACTTTTTAGATGAGGGACATAATAATCAGGTTTGTTTGTTCCGCTTGCATAGGATTTGGGACAAACAAGCCTGGTTTTGTCCCAGTAACGATGGGAGGGTAGGTATGCTCATTTCTTCCAAGGGCCGCTATGCCCTCCGACTGATGATCTATATCGCGGCGCTCGGTGACGCCGAGGGCAAGATTGCTCTGCGCGAGGTTGCCGACCGCGAGCGCATTTCGCAGAAGTATCTGGAACAGCTGGTTCGTCCGCTTATGAAGGCTGGCCTGCTTAAGAGCGTGCGCGGCAAGGGCGGCGGCTACATGATGGCCAAGGACCCGGCCGAGGTGCGTGCTGGCGACATCCTGCGCGCTGTCGAGGGCAGTACGGCTCCGGTGGCGTGCGACGGCATCGACAACAGCTGCGCCCGTAGCGATCTGTGCTCAACCGTCAAGTTCTGGCGCGGCCTGGACGACGTGATCGAAAACTACGTCGACGGCGTGACGTTGGCCGACCTTGCTGCCGTCCCCGAGATCAACTTCGACATCAAACTATAGGGCTGCAAATGACATCTCTCGACAAGGTGTATAAGCAAATTGAAGTTTTTGCTCGGGAATGTGACGCCGAGAAGGTTGTGCTGTTTGGTTCCCGCGCTCGAGGTGACAACTTGCCTAAGAGCGATATTGACATCGCCGTAGCAGGTTGCCGGGATTTCGGCCGGTTGTCATATTTGATCGAGGAGCGTCTTGATACTCTTTTAGATGTAGATGTCGTCAATCTCGACGAGTCCTTATCGCGTCAATTGCTCGATGAAATTGCCAGGGATGGTGTGATTCTGTATGAAAAAATATGAGAACTTTGTCAGCGCCTTGGCGAATCTTGAGGATGCGCCCAATCAGGATCTCAACAATGATTTTGTTCAGAGTGGTTTGATTAATAAGTTCAATCTTCAATTTGAACTGAGCTGGAAGCTCCTTAAGCGTCTGCTCGAGTATGAGGGCGCCACGCTTGCCGCGTCGGGGTCTCCTCGTGCCATCTTGAAGGAGTCCTACCGATTCTACGACTTTATTGATGAGGCGGCCTGGCTAGATATGCTCAAAGACCGCAATACGAACGTCCATATCTATGACAACAAGCTCGCTCAAGATTTGATTCAGCGCATCTTGAACGTATATATTCCCGCTTTTTGTCAGTTGAGGGACGGGCTGATGGAGCGATACGGCGAGCTTCTGATGGCGCCCGACGACCAGTTTGTTTAATTCCTTAAGTTTTCGCGGAGGGTTGTTGCCGTTTACCGAGGGGTTGTTGTGCAACAACGGGCGAGCTGCAATACTTACTTTTATCTTTGCAAACTGCACTTT
This sequence comes from uncultured Collinsella sp., assembly GCA_900543045.1. Lineage (GTDB taxonomy): Bacteria > Actinomycetota > Coriobacteriia > Coriobacteriales > Coriobacteriaceae > Collinsella. Next base: position 20,794 of record UQPT01000006.1, on the reverse strand, counting down.
AACTACACCAATGCAGGGAGGATTTTATGCAGCCAAGCATTCTGCGATTGTCGCGGGCCTGACGCTGGCGCTTTCGTTTGGCGCCGTTACCGCACCCGCGCCCGCTGCCGCCGAGGAGCCCACGCCGGGCGTTGCCTCGGGTGCCACCGATATCGATAAGGGTCTCTATACCCAGCAGTCCTTCTCGGGCGTGCTGAGGTCGGTCCAGGGCGTTTCGTTTGTTAACGTTACCCCCGAGATGAAGTACTTTACCAAGTACGAGAGCCATGGCAACTATAACCAGGGCTTTTCGTATGGCGACGGCTATAACGCGCTGGGTTATTACCAGTTCGACCGTCGATGGTCGCTCATTCCGTTTATGAAGCAGGCCTACAACTACAACCCCGAAAAATACAGCATGCTCAAGGATGCGATTGATCGCGGCAGCGAGATTTCCAACACGAGCAATGCCATGTACGAGAACGGCCAGCTCACCGAGTTGGGCCGTATTGCGCAGGAGGCTTTCCAAGGTGCTTATAACACCGACCCTGTTGAGTTCTCGGCTCTGCAGGATGCGTATGCGTACAACTCGTACTATGCGGTGACCGAGGCGTGGCTCAAGAGCGGCCTGGGCATTGATATTTCGGGCCGTGCCGATTGCGTTAAGGGCATGGTGTGGAGCATCACCAACATGTGCGGCACCGGTGGCTGCAGGGACTTCTTCCGTTGGGCAAACCTTTCTAACAGTATGACTGATCGCGAGTTTGTGACGGCGCTTTCCAACAGTGTGGTCAATAACGTGGCGACCAAGTATTCGAGCCAGCCCCAGTATCATGAGGGCTGGAAGAACCGCTACCGCAACGAGCTGAAGGACTGCTTGGTTTATATCGCCGAGGACGAGGCCGCTGCCGCTGCGACGCCCGTGCAGCCCGAGCCCACGCCGACGCCTGATTCGAATGACGACTCGAGCGACGATGCCAACGATGACAGGATGGATTCGCCCTCGACCGATGCTGACGGTGATGGCTCTGCTGGTGGCACTACCAACAACGGCTCTACCTCGAACGGCTCCGTTTCGAACGGCTCTGCTGCGGGCGATTCGTCTTCAAGCTCTGCAGGCAATACGGACAGCGACGCTTCTGGTTCGACCGGCGCTGGCACCTCTAACTCATCCACCGGCTCGAGCGATTCGTCCGTTGGCACCGGCTCTAACAACGGCTCCGGCTCTGACGCAACCCCTGGTTCCGATGCTTCCAAGGATGACTCGAATAAGGCGCCGGACGTTCCCGTTGCTTCGCCGGACAAGAAGCCTTCTTTCTCCGAGCAGCTTGGTTCTACGCTGGGCTCTTCGCTGATGGCTGGCGTCAATAACGGCTCGACCCAGAACAAGGGCAACTCTGATCAGGTTTCCACGGAAAAGATCGAAGCCGCAAAGGGCGACTCCAAGGACAAGGCTTCCGAGAAGACCGAATCCGATAAGGGTTCTAGCTCTGAGGAGAAGAGCGACAAGTCCGAACAGAAGAAGGACGAGGATAAGAAGTCTGAATCTGAGGAGAAGGACAAGAGCAAGGCCGAGGGCGAAAAGAAACAGTCCGAAGACGACGACAAGAGCGGTGCTGACAACCAGGTCCAAGAGCAAAATGACTCCAAAACGGTGACCACCACGACCACGACGACTACAACTACCAAGTCCTCGGGCGGCAACATGCCCAAGACGGGCGATCTGATTGTGATGGCGAGCCTTGCCAGTGCAAGCTTGGCCACACTGGGCGCTACGTCTATCGTAAGTGGTAAGCATAAGCTCGATCAGCAGAAGAAGGCTTCTGGGGAGGACGGCTTGGAGGAGTAATCTTCCAGATCGTTTTCTATAAGAGTTTGGGACGGGGTCCGGTGCGGCGGCATCGGCCCCCCCTTTTTTTTGTTGTGCAACGATTTGTTATGCCCCCTCGGGGGTCTGTTGCTACCGCTGCCCGAAACGTTTGCATGTCGATATTGTTGCGCTCTACCCGCTCGCTACAATGGGCATCGTGCTGCGTTAGAAGGAGAGTTTACGGTGTCTGAACAGGTGAATTGTGGTTTTACTCATGCGTTTGGTGCACGGTTGCTCAATCATGCGGATAGCGCAGCTCTACCGGTTGATGCACGCGACTTTTCCGATGCAATCAATCGGTGTTTACTCGTCGATAAGACTATGTTTATTGCCGATATATTGGACAGTGAAGCACCTGTTGCGCTTTGCTGTCGGCCCAAGGGTTTTGGCAAGAGCATGAATTTATCGATGCTCAAGTGCTATTTGGAACGACCTGATCGCCGGCTGCCGGATCGAAGCCTGTTCGCTGGTACCCAGATTTGGCAGGCGGGCGGCGGTCGCTATCGTGATGAGTACGCGAGTTATCCGGTCATCATGCTCGACTTTACAGCTGCCGCTTCGAGGCATGGTGCTGGTGCTGCGGCAGCAATTCGCGGGGCTGTCGTGCGCGAGTGCGCCCGATTACTGCCGCTGCTTGCCGCGCCTGATCTGTCAAGACGTGAGGTTCGTCTTATCGAGAGGGCGGCGCGTGGGGTGGCCAGCGATAAGGAGATCGATGCGGCGCTTGGCGTGCTTATCAAGCTGCTCCAGGCAGCTTTCGATGAGCAGGTTGTTCTTCTGATAGACGACTACGACGCGGTATGTCCAAAGCGTTTGGACGCTAAGGACGACGGTAGCGTGGATTCCCTAGAGTCGCTCAGCCGAATGCTGTTCGACACCATTGCCGACGCCGGCGACTCGTTGCGATTGACGTGTCTTATGGGCGAGCGCCCCGGTCCTGCCGAGCTTGCGTTGTCCCAACGTGGGGTTTCCTATCGGTCGGCGACAGCGTTGTCGAGTTGGTGTGATCGATGGTTCGGTTTTTCGGACGACGAAGTCCAAGTGCTGTTGGATTGCATCGGTCGCAACGGCTGTCTGGATGACGCGCGTGAGTGGCTCGAGGGCTATCTGTTTGGTGGTTTTTATTGCTCGAGCCCGGAGCGCGTGGTGGACTACGCACATCGCGATTGCGTCGCGCCCGTTCGGGCGGATCTGTATTGTTACGCCGACCGTCTGGGCGCATGCGTCGGCGACTGGAATCTCATTCGCCTGTCCACATTGTTCGATTTGGTTGAGCCGCATGGGTTTATTGAGGCGCCAGTGCATATGCATGCCGAGGAGGTCGATGCCGCCAAGCCCGAAGATATCTGGACTGCGCTGTATCTGTCTGGATTCCTTACGACGGATATGACGGGGCATTCGGAGGACGGCGCGTGCCTTCGTTCCCTGCGTCTGCCTAATAACGAAGTGCGTCAGGCGCTCCGTCTTGTAATTCTGGAATGGTTTGAGTGCGCCGTTGAGGACGTTGGAGTTATCGACTCGTTCCATGACGGGCTGTGTCGAGGAGACGAGGACACTGTAAAGCAAGCTTTGAGCTGTGCTATCGGCGATCTGGGCATCGATGTGGGCCAATCAGATATGCCGACAGCCTATCATCTGGCGCTTCAGGGGCTCTGCTTTGGACTGCCCGGCTATTGCAATCCCAGCTCCAAGCGAAGTGGCGTCTCGGATCGCTGGGATATCCAGGTGATTCCCACCGGTCGGGTGTTTGACGTGGCCGACACGCTCGGCATGCTCGATGAGCGACCGCTCATTACGGTCAACATGTTGTACGACCCTGGCGTCGATGCCCTGGGCCTGGAACTGTTGGCGGTTCAGGCGCTGCTCGACATAGAGCGCGACGGCATCGATGATATCCGCGTGCCGCGCCCCGCCGTCGGGCGCATGCGTTGGGGTTTTGGCTTTGACGGTCAGCGTGTGTCCGTGGTGTGCCAACGACTGTAGCGGCGGGCGAAAGCCCTTTACTACTCGGCGTCCTTCAGGGGCGGCATGGGCTTCCAGTTGGGATCCTTAACGATCTTGCGGGCGTCCTTCATGCCGCGGCGCAGCGCCGGAATGCCGGTCTTAAAGCATTTGTCGACTGCTGCCAGACGAATGAACTCCTTGCAGAAGGTCGCGGCATTGCCCAGACGGAACAGCATGGGGTGGTAGTCACCGTAGATCTGCATATAGCGAGCGAGGAAGCCTCGGTTGCGCATGATGTAGTAGCGGTTGGTGTCGCTCGTGGAGTTGAGCTGTCGTTTGCCGGCGATATCCCAGTTGGAGACGGCGCGGGCGCGCTTGAGCACCACGTCGGCAACCACGGCGGCGGGGAAGTGCTGGCTGGCCACGTAGCCGTAGCAGGCATCGTCGCCGTAGATAAAGAAGCGCGCGTCGGGCAGGCCAATCTTGTCGACCACGCGGCGCGAGAACATGCCGCCCTCAAAGCACAGTTGGTTCATGGTGCGGTAGCCCTCGGGCCCCAAGTCCCACTTGGCGATGGGGTTAGGGATGCCGAGCGAAAGGATGAGCTGGTACTGCCAAAAGAAAGCGCCGCCGTCAAAGTCCAGGCGCGAACCCTGGATGACATCGTAGCGGTCGGTCCACTTGGCAAGACGCTCGATGCCTTCGGGGATGACGAGCACGTCGTCGTCCATCACCCAGAACCACTGGGCCCCCAGATCGTAGGCGCATTTAGTGCCAGCGGAGAAGCCGCCCGCACCGCCGCCGTTTTCGAGCTGCGGGGCGTAGATGACACGGTCGGTGCCGCCCTGCGCGTCGGGCTGCTCGGTGTCGATGCCCCACAGGCTGGCCAGGCGCTCGTTGAATGCGGTGCACATGGCCTCGGTCTCGCGCGAATTCTCGTTATCGACAATCACGATGCGCCAGGGCGTTGCCGTGAGCTCGGTCATGGAGTCGAACAGGTTGGCCAGGAGTTCCTGGCGCTTGTACGTAACGACAACGATGGCGAGCTTATCGATGGGAGCGGGAAGGGTTGAAGGCATGGGGCAATATATCCTTTCACGCGCGGCGGGCGAGCGCTGCGCGGAAGCTATCGAATACGTCCTTGGGACTGTTCTATTGTAAAGGCTCACCGCACCTTGTCGGCAAGCTTTGAATAAAACGCAGGAACCTGCCATGGGCCCGCCGCATGACGTGCGGCTACTTTGCCCGCAAGAGGCTCCATAGATTATATAAACGCCCGCTGGCGCGCTGACCCTTTGATACCATGAAACGACAGGTATTTCCTAAGGAGCACATTTGTCTACTAACGCCTCTGGCAGCCCTGTTCTGTCGCTGCTTATCCCCATTTACAATGTTCAGCGCTACCTGCGCGAGTGTCTCGATTCCGCCCTGACGCAGACGCTCAAGGATATTGAGATCATCTGCATTAACGACGGGTCGACCGACAACTCGCCGGCGATTATCCGCGAGTATATGGAGCGCGATGGGCGCGTCAAGATGATCGACAAGGTCAACAGCGGCTACGGCGACTCGATGAACCACGGTCTGGAGATGGCGCGTGGCAAGTACGTTGGCATCTTGGAGTCCGATGACTTTATGGCGCCCGACGCACTCGAAAAGCTTGTCTCGGCCGCCGATAGCAATAATGCCGACTTTGCGAAGGCTAACTTTGATTTCTACTGGTCTAAGCCCGAGGAGCGCCGTTCGCTGCACGAGATGTTTAAGGCCAAGGACTGCGACAAGCCGGTGCACCCGAGCGACACGACGCAGTTCTTTAAGCAAAAGCCGTCGATTTGGTCGGCCGTGTACCGTCGCGATTTTCTTGAGCGCAACGGCATCAAGTTCTTGCCGACTCCAGGGGCATCCTTTCAGGACACGTCATTCGCCTTTAAGGTTATCGCGTGTGCCGATAAGGCTGTTTACCTGCATGATGCCGTGTTGTCGTATCGCCAGGACAACGAGAATTCCTCGGTCAATTCTTCGGCTAAGGTTTTTTGCGTCAATTCCGAGTATGCCGAGATTGAGCGTTGGATTCGAGAGGATTATGCCCGCGACCACGCAAGTGATGACGTCGCGCGCATGCTCAAGTTCAGTCAGCTCATTAAGTACGATTCGTACATGTGGAACTACGTGCGCCTGGCGCCTAAGTTCTATAAGGAGTTCCTGGCGCAGATGGCCAAGGAATTTCAGGCGGCCTTGGACGCGGGGGAGTTTTCGCTTGACGACCTCAAGCCGTGGAAGCGCGCGAATCTCGCTGCCATCCTCAAAGATCCTGAGGGCTGGGTTGACGAGCATCCGAGTTTTGCGACGGATGGTGCCTTGGGGCGTGCTAAGTATTACGCCTCGGTTGGAGGCCCAGGCGTGGTCGCCGCCTTCCTCATCGAATCGCTGAGGGGGTAGGTCGGCATGGGAGAGGCCTCGTGTCCTAAAGCGACCATTGTCGTTCCCGTTTACAATTCTGAGCGCTCCATTCAACGATGCCTCGATTCGCTGTTGGCCCAGTCCGAGCGCTCGATTCAGGTTGTCTGCGTCAACGACGGTTCGACCGATGATTCGTTGAACGTGTTGCGCCAGACCGTGCAGGCCGACGATCGCGTACTGGTGATTGACCAGGAAAACGCGGGCGTCTCGTGTGCTCGAAATGCCGGTATCGATACCGCCGAGGGCGAGACCGTCTTTTTTGTTGATGCCGACGATTACATCGATGCCCAGACGGTCGAGCGCGTGCTGCATGCCATGAAGTCTGCAGATGCCGAGGCCGCCGTTTTTGGCGGCGTCTGTGAACCTGCCGATGCTGCCCCCAAACGAGTCCAGCAACTCATGAGCCCCAAAGCTGGTACCTTCGGCGCCCGTGATCCCCAACTGCTGTTCCATTCGAATGCGCAGCCCTATGCCTGCCGTGCGGCTTTTTCGCGCGAGCTGCTCAATCGCGAAGGCATTCGCTTCGCCCCCGGTTTGGCTTTGGGCGAGGACGTCGTCTTCCAATTTGCGGCTTATGCGCTTGCCCGCAAGACCGTCGTCATGCCGGACAAGTTCTACCACTACGTGATGGAGAGCGAATCGGCGACGCACGAGTTCAACAGCGCCGATGCCCGCGCCAAAAAACTCGATGCCCATATGATGATGCTCGAGGAAGTCTTGCAGGATTGGGCGGTCTACCGTCTTTTGGATTTGTGTCCCGGCGAGCTGATCACCTGGTTCTTGGACCTTATCGTTTTCGATTTGGCGCGCTTGGATGCCGATTGCTTCCGCGGCGTGGCCAGTCGCGTCAACAGGGCATTCACGACGTATCTGGGAGCGGAGTGGGCGGATTCGCCCGGCAAAGGCGCCGTTCGTCGTGTTGCCCACAAGCTCGTTGCGGCGACCTCGGGCGTTACGATGGCAGACGCCACGCTGTTCTATCTTTCGACTCGCGGTCTCAAAGCCTGCCTGGAGCGCTTTATCTAATTCCAAGCGCTGCCGCCCGCCGCAACTCGGCTGCTAAAATAACCCTGTTACACGCTATTCAACAGGAGGTTCTCTTGCAGAACTCTGATACCCCTAAAGTTTCGCTGCTTGTCCCCATTTGCAATGTCGAGCGCTACCTGCGCGAGTGCCTCGATTCCGCCGTGGCGCAGACGCTCAAGGACATCGAGATCATCTGTATCAACGACGGCTCCACCGATAGCTCGCCGGATATCATCCGCGAGTACATGGAGCGCGATTCCCGTGTGAAGATGATCGACAAGGCCAACAGCGGCTACGGTGACTCGATGAACCGCGGCCTGGAGATGGCGCGCGGCGAGTACGTGGGCATCCTTGAGTCCGACGACTTTATGTTTGAGGATTCGCTCCAAAAGCTGGTCGCCAAGGCCGATGCTGAGCATGCCGATGTGGTGAAGGGCGACTTTTACCTGTATTGGTCCACGCCCAGCGAGCGCCGTGAGCTGTTTGGGATTATCGACGAGCATATGACGGGCGCCGCGTATCGCCCCGTCGATCGCCCGGGCATCTTCTACCGCAAACCTTCCATTTGGTCGGCTATCTATCGGCGCGAGTTCCTCAACGATAATCAGATTCGGTTCCTTCCCACGCCGGGAGCTTCGTATCAGGACGCAGGCTTTAACTTTAAGGTTTGGGCTTGCGCCGAGCGTGCCGCGTTTATTGCGGCTCCCATTTTGTGCTATCGCCAGGATAACGAGAAGAGCTCCGTTAATTCGCCCAACAAAGTGTTTTGCGTGTGCGACGAATATGCCGAGATGCAGCGCTTTTTGGACGAGCGTCCCGAGCTCAAGGCTCAGCTCCAGGGCATTTTAATGCGCATGAAGGTCGATACGTACCGTTGGAATGATGAGCGTCTGGTCGATGAGCTACGCGAGCAGTTTTGGGAGAAGGCTTCACCCGAGCTGAAGGCCGATTGGGATGCCGGTTGCTTTGACCTGTCGCTGTTCGACCCGCGTGGCGAGACCGACTTGCGCTTGATGGTCAAGTCGCCCCGCGCCTATATCGATTCGCGCTTTGACTTTAAAAAGCCGGGCAAGCTCAATACGTTTAAGCATTACTTTAAGATCGGCGGCCTGCCGCTGGTCTGGCGCGTGCTGACGTATCAGCGCACCTACGGTGATAATCCGCATCCCGATGACGTTCCGGTCGCACAGTAGGAGCACTTGACTATGGCTACCCCCAAGATTTCCGTTGTCGTTCCCATCTATAACGTGGAGGAGTGCCTGGCCTGGTGCCTGGACTCCCTGCTTGCGCAGGACATGCCCGATTGGGAAGGCGTGCTGGTCAACGACGGCTCGCCGGACGGTTCGCGCGATATTGCGGCTGCCTATTGCGAAAAGGACGCGCGCTTTACGCTGGTCGATAAGGAGAACGGCGGTCTGTCGAGCGCGCGTAATGCAGGCATCGCTGCGTCCACGGCGCCTATCGTCGCGTTCTTGGATTCCGACGACCGCTTTACGCCCGATGCATGCCGTGTGATCGTCGATGCCTTTGAGCGCGAGAGCTGCGACGTTTTGACCTTTGGCGCGAACCCGTATCCGCTGGAGGCGGGGTATCCGTGGCTTAACTATGTGCTGAGCCCGCGTGATGTGTCGTTTGTGGGCTATAGCTCTGACCTGCTGTTTAAGGAAGCGTCTCGCCCCTTTGCATGGCGCACCGCCTGCAAGCGTGAGTTTTTGCTGGGCAACGGGATCGTGTTCGACGAAACCGTTAAGTATGGCGAGGACCAGGTCTTCGATTTTGCCGTGTACGGTCGTTCGCATAAGACCGCGCTTATCTCGAACAAGCTGTATGACTACCGCGTGGCGCGCAAGGGTTCGCTCATGGACACCATGCGCTACGACGACGAGACACGTCTGCTGGAGCACGTGAAGATTTACTCCGCGGTGCTGGCTGACTGGCAGCGCGACGGTCTCGATGCTCAGCACGCCGATGACCTGGCATATTTCCTGTGCGATCTTGTGCTGTACGATGCGCTCAGGCTTCTGGGTACGGGCTGCGGCAAGGTGTTTGCTGCCGTTGCCACAGCGCTTGCCGGTTCTGCCGTGGGCAACGATGCTGCGCTCGCACAATGCGCTTCTTCTGTTGCTGCTATGGTGCGTGCGGCGCTTACCAGCAAGGCCACCAATGCCCGTGAGTGCAAAAAGCTCATGTTCGATTACGACGTCTTGAGGTTTGGGCGCCTGGGTGCCTGCAAACGCATGGCAGCGAACGCCCTGGGAAAGCGAGAAGTGTAGATGAGTATCAAGCGTTTGGCACTTTGCCGCAGTCAGGGCCGTCTGTTTGTGCTGCTTCGTTTTGCCGGTCAGGATGTCGCCGCGCTTATTGAGCGGGAGGGTTCTCAAGCGTTTGCCCATGCGACGGCGAGTGGTTCTTGTGTGCCGTCGCTGGTGCTCCCGGTCGATCATGGCCGTGTGCTGGCGCTTTGCCCTTCCGTTTCCGATTACGAGCGCGAGCTCGCCATTTTGGTGCTTCCGTTTTTGGATGGCGCGTCGATGGATGTCGTTTTTGCATCCGGTGGCCAAAAGCTTGGCTCCATTCGCCTCGATAGCCGCGTGGCCAAGCTGGAATCCAAGATTAACTACAAAGCAAAGCCTGCGATGTGTGCGCTCGTTCGCGATGCACAGCGCAGCGAGTGCTGCGGTCGCTATGAGATCGATGCCGTTCGTTATTTACCGGCAGACGCCGGCGCGGTGTGGCGCTATGAGGTTACCTGGGCGGGAGACCCCCAGTGCGCACCTGAGCTCCAGATCTTCGATACGCATATGAATGCCATCGATGTCACTGTGCATGTGTTTGAATCGCAGGTCGATGTGCCGCAGCGCAACGGTTGCCGCGTCAATAAAACGTATCTGAGCGTTGAGATGCCTCAGGATATACGAGATTTTGTCGCGATTGTGAGCGATCCCACGGAGCAGATCCAGAGCGGGTTTTGCGCCATGGATGGTCGCCTGTACAACGGCATGTTCGATGACAGCTGGAACCGCATGAAGGACGCGCGTGCAGACGACGCAGCTTATCGACGTTGGTTTGAGCAACATCGCGCAAAGCCGGGCGATTTGGCGTGCCAGCGTGTCGCTTCGGCGGCCTTTGCCTATAGACCGCTCGTGAGCATTGTGGTGCCGTGCTACAAGACTGATCGGGTCTACCTGCGCGAGCTGCTGGACTCGGTGCAAGCCCAGAGCTATGACAACTGGGAACTGCTCCTTATGGACGCCTCGCCCGAATGGGACGCGGTGGCCAATCTTGCGGCAGGTGTCAACGACGAGCGGGTTCGTCGTATTGAGCTGCCTGGCAACGGCGGCATTGTGCTCAACACCAACGCAGGTATTGAGCAGGCGATGGGCGACTACATCGCGTTCTTGGACCATGACGACATTCTGGAACCGGACGCGTTATTCCACTATGTTTCCGCGCTGAATAAGGCGGCCGAGGGCGAGCGCCCCCAGGTCCTGTTCTGCGACGAGGACATGTTTCAGAAAACGGGGGAGTGGGGTCAGCCGGTCTTTAAGATGCGGCTCAATGTCGATCTGCTCTATAGCCATAACTGCGTGACGCATTTTCTGATGGTGGAGAAGGCGCTCATCGATCACATTGGCACGTCTCCAGAAGACGTTGCGGGTGCCCAGGATTACGACCTGACGCTTCGCTGCCTTGCAGCCGGCGCGCGGTTTGAGCACGTTGCGCATGTGCTGTATCACTGGCGCGTGCATCCGGGATCGACCGCCGACGGTTCTGCTGATAGCAAGCCGTATGCTATTGAAGCCGGGCGCCTTGCGCTTCAGCGCCACTTTAACGCGCTGGGCATTTGCGGAACGGTCGAGGAGACCGAGACGCCGTTTGTCTACCGCATGCACTATGCGCTGCCGAAGCCTGCGCCGCTGGTGAGCATTGTGATTCCGACCAAGGATCACATTGAGACGCTCGACGCCTGCGTGATGTCGATTGCCCAGAAGGCAACGTATACCAACTACGAGATCGTTTTGGTGGAGAACAACAGCGAAGACCCGGAGACGTTTGCGTATTACGAGGCCCTGCCGGAACGCGTGGCTGCGGCATCCGAAGGCAAGGGTATCGCGCGCGTTGTGTACTGGCCGGGTGAGTTCAATTACTCCCAGATCATTAACTTTGGCGTGGAGCATGCCAAGGGCGACTATCTGCTGCTGCTCAACAACGATACCGAGGTCATAAGCCCCGACTTTATCGAAGAGATGATGAGCTATCTGCAGCGTCCCGATGCGGGCGTGGTGGGCGCCAAACTCTACTTTGCCGATCATCTGGTGCAGCATGCCGGCATTTTGGTTGGCGTGCGTGGCGCACTTGCCCATGCCAACCAGGACTTCTCGGCAAAGCGCGAGGGCTATCTTGCCCGCGCTGTGCGCCCCGGTAACTTCAGCGCCGTAACGGGTGCCTGCCAGATGGTCCGACGCGACGTATTTGAGCGGGTCGGCGGCTACAACGAGGAATTCGCCGTCGGTTTTAACGACGCTGACTTTTGCCTGCGCGTGTGGGAGGCCGGCTACCGCACCATCTTTACGCCCTATGCAGAGCTGTACCACTACGAGTTCACCTCGCGCGGCAGGGAAGAGGCCAACGAGGAAAAGCTGCGCCGTTGGAAACGCGAACAGGCACTGTTCACGCAGCGCTGGCCGGAGTTTTTCTTGACGGGTGATCCATGGTTGGGGCCTAACTTGTCTTCCGAGAGTGAGTACTTCTCGCTTTAGACAATGGTTGTTAGAAGGCCCTCAGCTTGACTTCGCCATGAGTTGGGAAGAAGGCAGCGTTTAGGCTATTTGTTAGTTTACATTACGATAGCTCGATAATTCTACGATAAGTTTGTACAGGCTTATACAACTCGATATAATCCGATATAGTTGCGATAAACTAATAAAGCTAAGATTGACCGATAATCGATTTCCTTGAGAGGCAAACAAGTGAGCGCCACAATATTCCATAACCCGTTTCGTCCCACTGCCGGCGCTGAGCCTCCGCGCATAATTGGTCGTGATGATATTGCCCTTGAGTTTACCGAGAGTTTGAATTCGGGAATTGGTGCACCTGCGAGGCTCATGCGCGTTGCCGGGCCAAGGGGTTCCGGAAAAACTGTTTTGCTCTGTGATCTTAGAGATCGTGCACGAGAGCTTGGCTGGAAGACGGCTATTGTTTCTGCTGGTCCCAACCTATTGCTGGACCTGAAGGATCAGATTGCAGAATCCTCCCTTGCGACCAATGCTTCAGTCGGCGTAAATGCCGGCTTTGTTTCCGCTAAATTCGACGTTGTGCCAAAAGAGCCGAGTCTTAGAAAGTTGCTTGGCTCGGCCGCAAAGTCTTCCAAGGGCCTGTTTATTGCAATAGATGAGGTGCAGGATGCCCCGATTGACGATATGCGCGCTATTGCTTCTGCTGTGCAGCTTCTAATAGGGGAGAAAGTCGATATTGCTCTCGCATTTGCCGGATTGCCCGCTGGTGTTATGGATCTTATTAACGGCAAGGCACTTACATTCTTGCGTCGTGCCCTCCCCGAAGATCTGGCGCCTATCAACCAGGTGGAGGTAGCGCTCTCTATGGGCGATAGCTTTATAGCGACTGGTTTGACCATAGAGGACGATCTGCTGTCGAGAGCCGCTAAGGCCACGAAGGGCTATGCCTATTTGGTGCAACTGGTCGGTTACTCCATTTGGCAGCGCGCCAACTTGCATCGTGTCAAAAGTGCCAACGTGAGCGAGCGCGATGTTATCGAAGGCATTGCGCTGGCAGAGGCTCGTTTTCACGATGTTGTTCACGAGCCCGCGATTTCTGGACTTGGACTCAACGATATCAAATATCTTTTGGCCATGTGCGAGGATAAGCAGCAGTCCAAATCATCTGAGATTGCTAAACGTATGGGTAAAAAGACCAATGAGGTCAGCTCTATTAGGGCTAAGCTGCTACAAAGAGAGGTTATTCAGGCTCCACAGAGGGGCTACGTGCAGTTTGCCGTGCCGGACCTAGATATCTATCTGCGAGAGAATGCCGCGGAGATTCTCGAGCGGTTCTAAATCAAGGCATGAATAGCCGCCGGTTAACTGCCTTTTTCGACTTGGCTCGCGTCCCCCCCCCCGCGAGGACGTGCCCAAAGCGGCAATACTGATTGATTACGGAAGGGCATCTCAGGGTGCAATCGATATACTATTTGTCCAAATGAAAGGAAACCCATGCAGCTATCTGAGCAGCTTCTGCACACGACGATTCGCATCGAAGCTTCGTTGGCCTCGGGAGGTTGCTCAGTTGGAACGGGTTTCTTTTTCAAGTTCTGCGACGACGGAAAGACCTATGTGCCGGCAATCGTGACCAACAGGCACGTGGTCGAGGGCGCGTACGAGTATCGCGTCATCTTTTCGAGATCTGACGAGAACGGAAACCTGCTCAATATAAACGAGCAACTTACCATGCGGGGCTCCGAGAGCGACTGGATCGCACACCCTGACGAAAGTGTTGACCTGTGCGTCTTACCCATCGGTCCCGCACTGAATGGTTTTATCCGGGCGGGGAAGCATCTGCTTACCATACCGCTCAGCTTGGAGCTTCTGCCGACGGATAAGCAGATTCAAGACATGGGCTGTATGGACGAGGTGACCATGGTCGGATACCCCAACGGCATTTGGGATGAGGCCAACAACCTGCCGATCGTCCGTCGGGGTATCACGGCGACGCCCTATAGGTACGACTATCAGGGGCAGAAAGAGTTCCTGGTTGACATGGCGTGCTACCCGGGATCGAGCGGTTCCCCGGTCTTTCTCTACAACGAGGGTACTTATTTGGAGAACGATGCTGTGGTCATGGGCAAGAGGCTCTATCTACTTGGCATCCTTCGGGCTGTGCCCATCAGAACTCTTCTCGGAGACATCACCGTATCCACGATTGCCCACGTGAGCGTTCAGGACATGTTGAATCTCGGCATCGTCATCAAATCCGAGCGTCTGAGGGACTTCGATCCCATCGTGAGGGAACGCTTGAGCGTTTCTGGAAATTAGTATTTATTTGGCTCGCCCGCTCTGATGCCGCCCCCGCACAGCTGGTCGGCCTCGGCGTCCATCACCGCGTTCACGACCTGCTCGGCGAGGCGCCTGAGCAGCTCCTGCATGTCGATGGCGCCGTCGTCGAAACGGGGCATGGCGAGCATGTCCGGCGTCGGGTCTGATAAGATTTCCATAGCGGTCCTCGTCCTTTCCTAGAACCTGTTGTTGTGGTGATTTCAGATTCTAGGACGAGGGCCGCTCTTCGTTAAGCGGCCGCTGGGGCGTCACCCTTACACCAACATTTTCGACGCGATCGGCCGCTTCGTGGACTTCGTGCGCGACGTGTGTGCTGAGGATGCTCTGGAAGAGAATCTCCGTTTTGTGTCTGATGCCCTGGACGGTAAGTGCACGCCGCGTGAGATTATTCGCAACTACTTCCTCAAAGATTTCTACAAGGATCACTGCTCAACCTACCAGAAGCGCCCCATCTACTGGATGCTTGATTTCGGTAAGAAAAACGGCTTCAAGTGCCTTATTTACATGCATCGCTACCAGCCAGACCTGCTGGTCCGCGTACGCACTAATTATGTCCATGAACAGCAAGAACGGTACCGCACGCAGCTCGCTCACCTAGAGGAAGCCGTGGCACAAGTTGATATCTCGCAACGCGTAAAGTTGAACAAGCAGATCAAGAAGCTCAACGATCAGCTCGCTGAGACTATAACCTTTGGGGAGAAGATTCACCATTTAGCAGAACAAATGATTGCGATCGGACTGAGGGATAAGCGTGATCGATTTCGGCATCTTTACCATTGACGGGGTGAAGAGGTTCTTGTTCGACGCCCTGCGCATCGATGGGTGCGAGTTCGGAGATATGCAGCTGCGTTTTCGCAGCGACGAGGTTGGGACGTACGCCGATGTCCGGGAGAGGCTGGGGGAGTCCCTCGCCCCCGACGACCTGCTGCTGCACCTCAGGCACGTCACGGCCAACACGGATGGCTGCGCGTCCATTCGCGAGAGCGGGATTCTCGGAATCGGGGACGTGCTCTCGCGTCCTAGTGCGCTTACGCGTCTTTTCGAGGGCTGCGGGGTTCATTTCGACAAGGCGAGCCGAACCGTGTCTGTCGACGGGAGAAGGCTCAGCCTGGACCTGGTCGATGATGCCTTCCTCGGACGGGAGTCCTCGGAGCCGATAGATGGACTTCTGTACATTCTGGCGGAAGACTCCCTCGTGAACTCCTTCATCCACAAGTCGTGCATCCGGGAGTACTCCACGCTTTCGCGGTATCCCGAGGCCATATGGGCTCTGGAAGAGGTCGTCGGGCATGGGAACGAGGCGGTTTGGAGATGGAAGGACGCCGCGCGCCCATATGTTGTCGAGTTCACCGCGACTTTGAAGGAGCTCGATCTGTGTCGACTCCAGCCGGACGATGGGATGGGTTTTTGCAGGGCGGCGGTTTGAAGGAGTCCGTATTCAATAATCTGGTTTACCAGGCGCTCGGGGTCTGCGTGCGGGGTGCCCGCGAGGTTATCGCCTCCCTGCCTGCTGGCGGCGGGGTGCCCCGTCGTCGATCGTTCGGATAACCCCTCTGGATGAGTTCTGCGGCGACCCCGAAGCTGGCTTGGATTCCATGTGCGATAGGGAGGGGCGTTGTCGGATTTGCGACGAAGACGCTGTGGAGTCCCTGTCGGCGTTCCTTATCGCTAATGGGTATCTAGGGGAGGGCTTCTCGGGATAAAACGGGTTTCGCTTGGTCTAATGCGTAGGATGACCAGTTTCGTGTTGTCCCAGCAGGGAATCGCCCGACGGATCAGATTGCGGAAACATGGGGTTCCGATGCATGGGGTAGGCGAGGGGTCGTCGCCCTGATGTGCGAATGAGCTTCACCCTGCTGTCGCATTCTGTCCGTATGGATAATGGCCGGCTTAAGGTGCCGGCCTCCTACCGGAGGAGGTTGCGACGCGCGCGCGATGATCGAGATTGAGTGGATGGACGGGCTTGTGACGAAGGTGCCGGAGTTCGCTCTGGGCGACGTATTCGGTGAAAGCGTTCAGGTAGAGCTCGATTTCAAGTTCGACGACGTGTCGGAGGGCCTCTGGGTCGAGGTGCGCCATCATAAACCGGACGAGGGCTCGGATGGCGACCCGCGCGAAAGGGCCTGTACGCTGCATGCGGACTGTCACTACGGTTTGGTCGACGCGGTCGACCTCGACCGTATCTTCTGCGTTCTCTTTGAGGGGCAGCCGAGGATCTGCCGCATCGCGGGGGAGCTCGTGAACCTCTCAAGGGCCTGTGCTATGGCTCAAGGTTGACGCGCTACTGAACGTTGTCGGTGCGCAGCCTCGCGTGGCGCTCGTAGGGGAAGTCCAGGTAGGTCAGCGCGTCGGCCTCTGCCTCCTGTTACCGTTCATGGGAAATCGGTCAATTGGGAGCGCGGTGGAAATCCTGGACCGTGTTCCTACGCTACAAGACCTAGGCTTCTTCGGTACTGCATCGGGCTCATATAGCCCAGGTCGCTCTTGCAGCGCTTGTCGCGATACCAGACCAGATAGGCGTACAGCATCTTCATGAATTCCCCCATGCCAACATCGTCCCAGCCCCTTCCGTAGAAGAGCTCCACCTTCAGCCTGCCGAAGCCCTCCGTCCTTGAATTGTCGGGTGAGCACCCCTTTCTCGACATCGAGCGCGCGAGGTCCTGGGCGGCGCATAGCCGATCCGGCCCTGCCACCGGTAGTGGCCGCCGCGGTCGCTGGCTTACGCCTTGAGGAAGCGCGCCCGGGATCTCGGCCCCTACGAGGCATCGGCATTGTGCCAGCTTCGATCGGAGGCGGGCTGCTCGAGCCTCATGACCGCATACGACCTCAAAGAGGACTTCTTCGACATCTACGACGAGCACCCGCTCTCGCGGGAGGATGCCGAGGATGCATTCGATGCGTGGAAGGCATCCATCCCCGATGACAAGGCCTACGATCCCTTCCGGGGGCTTGCGAAGGCCGTGGAGAACCACCGCGAGTTCATATTTAACTACCGGGATTGTCCGAGCCGCATCTCGAACGGTTACACGGAATGCGCGAACCGCCTCATCAACGAGACTAACATGATGGGGCGTGGCCACTCCTTCGAGACGCTGCGCGCGCATACGCTCTATCGCAGTTTGTCCCGTCACAGAGGTATGGCCCTACGCCTGTCATCTCGGCTGTCGGAACAGGAGTGGGTGCGGTTACCCCAAGTGTCGCTACGACGCTGCCTATCGCACCCGCCTGTCCGCGGCCCGTGAAGGGTTATGTCTCACCGCTGACGAGCTCGCCGCCATGGTCGCGATTGCGGTCCCTTTGTTTAGGCGGGGGCAGAGTTACGAGACCATATGGGCCACACATGCTGACGAGCTTCCTGTGTGCGTGCGCAGTGCCTGCTCCTATCAGGAGAGGGACAGGCGCGCCTTACCTGCTTCTCCCGCGAAAGGACCGTATGAGGAAGCGTAAGCGCAGGGATGTCGAAGGTGCTGGGCGCGACGGGGTTGACCGCACTGGCCGTACCTACGCCGAATTCGAGGCGCTCTCGCTTGCCGACAGGTCGCGCGTGGTCCAATGTGACTCCGTTGAGGGCTACGAGCGCAACACCTACGACATCCTGAGCGCACACATCGTGGCCCGGGCGTTCCAAATCTATTTGCGCAAGCGTCATGCCAGCTCCGGCAGCCATCGTTGCCTGCCTCGACCATATAGAGAGTCTCATAGGCTCTGTTGCTGCCTTCGAGGCTATCTTCGGCATCCTGCTAGTCGATTGAGGAGTCGAGTTCGATGATTGGAAGGGCCTGGAGCGCTGGTGTCTCGAAAGCGGAGCTCGGCGCTGCCGCGTGTTCTGCTGCGACGCGATGAGATCCAACCAGTAGTCGGCATGTGAGCGCAACCACGAGCAGCTCAGGCGCATTCTGCCCAAAAGCCGTAGTGGCGGTGCTCTGAGCCCCTACGACGTTGTAGTATGCTGCAGCCACGTAAACTCTTGCCCGCTTGCTGGACTCGCTGGCAGGTGTCCATTCGAGCTCCTCGGAGACCTGTTGCTGTGCGGCATCGGATGATCGCTTCGGGCTGTCCCTCGACAGCGAGCTCGCCGTCTCGCCCGATAAGGGGTCATCCCCGACGGGGTGGTACCAGGCCTACGAGCGGGGCGAAGGCTCTTGGGCCGCCGGGTGTCAGTGGTAGCGTGAAACTGAACACTTGTTCAGTTTCACGCTACCACTGACAGTTCGCAAGCTTCATTATGAATCCAGGGTACCTCATCTTGTCGATGCGGGATTGGCGCCCAGAGCCGGGGTCCCGCCAGAGTGCGATACGCCGTGTGCCGAACATGCAGGCGCGACCGTTGACGCCTTCTTCTCTTCTGCCGGAATCCACGCAGAAAGCATTCTGTACGACAGGCTATGCCAGGTGTTCTACCAAATGGTCATTTTATCTTTCTATAATGAGGCGAGATTCTATCCAAGAATCCGACATGTCGCTCTTCATCGATGCCGAGGACCGTTAAGTCGACTACTCTACCGGTCTCGTTACCTAACTTTTGGGATATCTGTTCGCATCCGGAGACAAGTTGATCGGAATATTTCGAGTACAGTAGCAGCAAATCAATATCACTGTCTGCACTGAGCTCTGAACCACTCAGCGCAGATCCGAACAGATAGACATGATCAAACTGAGAGAACAGTTCTAGGTTGCTGTCGAGAATGTCTATGAGTCTCAAATAGTTCATAGTTTGCGAACGAATGGGAAGAAGCTATCCATATCGAGGAGCTTCACGTTAATTTGCCCCGCAAACACCTGGGCTTCTTCGGAGATGCATTGCTTACCGTTCCATCTATGCAAGTTGACGACAACGGTATGTTCTGCCGGTGCTAAACGGGCCAACTCTGCATAGCTCAGACAGTATTCGTATACGAATAAGAAGCATTTTCCTTTCGCTATATATTCTCTAAGGTTTGTCTTCGACTTGCGAGTTGCTTTCTTTCCGCACAGGCGGAAGTACTTTAGGGCAAAAATCAAGCTGTCTAGCCTCATCTCGGTACGCCTGAAGCAGCGGGCGTCATAGTACATCTGTCGGATACGCGGCGTATCGTCAAGATAAACTACCGCCTCTTTCCCGTTTTCTATTATTTGCAACAATTGATGTTCTGCATCTAGAGAAACATCTATAAATCGCCCCTGTTCGTCAAGCTTTTTGATTAGCAGCTCTAGGGATTCTGCAGAGGGGAGCAGGTCACCTTCTATGGGCTGGATTCCGAAGATGGAGTTGATGACCTCGGGGAAAAGAATAGACCTTTGTCTTTCCGTATTATCTCTGGTGGCTTCGAACTCCTTAGCATGGTCGATAAAATCGCGGACAGCGGCCTGGTTGGAGAAGGAATTGTCCTTGTGGTTCTGGAACAGGCACAAGTTCGATTCGAACAGCGTGCAAAGTTTTCGGTTGTTGACGATTATTTCCTTTTCAAAAACATCCCACAGTCTTCGCTTGTCCTTCATGTAGTAATTCTCATATATCGACTTGTTTCGGGCGAGCAGAGGTGCGGCCTCTTTGCGCAGGTCGTCGAAGGAACTGAACGTCTTTCCGAAAACGCGATCAATTTCTGCGTGACGAATCGACTTCCATTTCCTCACTTCATCTGCCGTGAAAGCGGAGTTTTTGTCGAAATTCGTATGGCAGTTTGGACAGATGAGAATAAGGTTGTCGAACGTGTTCTCTGCGCTTTTGCAATATGGGACGATATGGGCTCGTTCAGCAATGTCTCCATTGCTGATGAATAGATCGGCCCGACAATCTGGATTCATGCATTTGCCGGCAGACTCCGCCCAGAGTCTTCGCTCGACATATGCTGAGATTGGCTTTCTGCTTGTCTTCGACACTTTCCGTCCCCGCTTTGACCTCTTCGATTGACGATTAACTGTCATTTAAGAATATGTTATCCAATGATTGGGCCACCGTCAGGCTTCAAGTGAAGATTATTGAACGGGGAGGTAAATGGAGCACTAAAGAAGTAGACATTCGGCAGCTTTAAGCCCCAGGGTTAACGAATCGCGTGCCGAATGACGCTGCTATAGGCTGTCAAGTCCTTTATCGGACGACATTTTAGCATTCAAGTAGCGGTCGTATTCGCGTCTGATTTCCTCGTGGGGGCATACTTCTCTTTCTATTTCGCTGAGCCTTACATTCGGCACGTTAAGCTCTCGGGCAACCTGCTTTTGGGTCAATCCGAGCGATTTTCGCATGTCCGCCAGTATCGAGCCCCGGGCGTACTTCAACCTCATGGGGCGCCGCAACGTTGGGTAAACCTCCCTGGCTGTGAACCTCTTAAGGCAGCGCATGATCTCTCGCTTTGTCTTGCCGTCGGACTTGCGCTTCGCCATGTAGGCGAGCGTTCTCTCGTCCCCGCGCATCCTGTGTTAGTCATGCCGTCGTAGCCCGCCGAGACCCAGCGGTAGATGGTCGAGG
>UQPT01000005.1:0-55038 GCA_900543045.1 uncultured Collinsella sp. | reverse complement strand
TTCGAAGAGAAGGTGGTAAACCTGGCTAAAGGTGAAGAGTTCGACTTCCAGCTGGCACCCGGCCGCTCGCGAATCGCACGGTCGACATACGTCGCTGCGGCAAGCGCCATGGCCATGTGCCCATCGTGCCCGCAAGCGTGCATCTTGCCGGGATGAGACGAGGCGAAAGCCGCGCCCGTCGCCTCCACAATGGGCAGCGCATCCATGTCGGCGCGAATCGCCGTGGCATGCGCGGCACCAACGCCAGCGTCGAAGAAAGCGCAGACGCAGCTGGGACACGGATGGGCCACCTCGCAGGCGAGCGGCGCCAACACACCCTCGATATAGGCGATCGTCTGCGGAAGATCGAAGTCGAGCTCCGGGATCCTGTGCAAGTCGCGCCGATAGCGGCGGAGTTCTTGGAGCTCGGTCATAGAGGTTCCTTTCATGGGTGCGCGTCGGTTGCCATCTATTGTGCCGCAAGATTGCCACACCCTTATTTCCAGCATATCCCTGCATTTTTTAAACGTTATATACGAATACTCTTGTTTGGTAAAGTGCAACGTGGTAGGGTCGTTACCACTTGATAGAGGCGCGGGCACGAAGAACCGCGGGCGAGCCGGCAGGCTTTGACCCCGTGGGGAGGCGAAACCCGCCGAACTGGGCTTTTCGGGCACGAACAACCTGGTGGGCCTGTGGGAAACACCCACAGGACTGTCTGCAGCAATGCGGGAGCGCTATCCGGACATTGGGTCCACGCTATGCGGATTCGATGCGCAGGTAGCGCCGTCTGGATAGCGAGGTTTACGGGACATGTCATTGACTCCCAACGAGGCATATGCGGCTAAGCGGCCGTTTGTGGACAAGGAGACGCTCGAGCATATCATCGAGCAGTTCCCCACGCCGTTTCATCTATATGACGAGGCGGGCATCCGCCGCAACATGCAAGAGGTGCGCGACGCCTTCGCATGGAACCCGGGCTTTAAGGAATACTTTGCCGTCAAGGCCAACCCCAACCCGGCGCTCATCTCCATCCTCAACGAATACGGCTGCGGCTGCGATTGTTCGAGCTATACCGAGCTCATGATCGCCCGCTCGCTGGGTATCACCGGCCACGACATCATGTTCTCGTCCAACGACACGCCGGCGGCGGACTTTGCCCTTGCAGATAAACTGGGCGCCATCGTCAACTTTGACGACATAAGCCACATCGAGTTCTTTGAGCGCGTCGCGGGCCCCATCCCCAAGACGGTAAGCTGCCGTTTTAACCCGGGCGGCCTGTTCCAGCTCTCCAACGGCATCATGGACAACCCGGGCGACTCCAAGTACGGCATGACCACCGAGCAGCTCTTCGAGGCTTTCCGCATGCTCAAGGCCAAGGGCGCCGAGAATTTTGGCATCCATGCCTTCCTTGCCAGTAATACCGTCACTAACGACTACTATCCCAAGCTCGCACGCATCCTCTTTGAACTTGCCGTGCGCCTGGAGCGTGAAACGGGCGCACATGTCGCCTTTATCAATCTGTCCGGCGGTGTGGGTATCCCCTACCTGCCCGAGCAGCAGGCTAACGACATCCGTGCCATCGGCGAGGGCGTACACGCGGCCTACGACGAGATCCTGGTTCCCGCCGGCATGGGCGATGTGGCGATTTGCACCGAGATGGGTCGCTTTATGATGGGCCCCTACGGCTGCCTGGTGACCAAGGCCATCCACGAAAAGCAGATCTACAAGGACTATATCGGCGTGGACGCAAGCGCCGTCGACCTCATTCGTCCCGCTATGTATGGTGCCTACCACCACATTACGGTGATGGGACAGCCGGGTGGCGCCGACAAGACCGCAGCACCGGTCACGAACACGTATGACATCACGGGCAACTTGTGCGAGAACAACGATAAGTTCGCCATCGACCGCTCGCTGCCGTATATCGACATGGGCGACCTGCTCGTGATCCACGATACCGGCGCGCATGGCTACTCCATGGGCTACAACTACAACGGCCGTCTGCGCTCCGCCGAGGTGCTGCTGCGCCCCGATGGCTCGGCCGACCTCATCCGCCGCTCCGAGCGCCCGGTCGATTACTTTGCCACGCTCGACGTGCTGCCGTGCGTCCGAGAGTTGCTGGCCAAGTCGCGCGCCGAAAGTGCCCGCCGCCGCGCTCAGGACGAGCGCCTGGCCGTCGCCGCTCAGTGGAACAAACGCATCCAGATCGCGGAAGCGAAGGAGAAGAACATGGACATCCGCAATCTCGAGGGTTCAATCGTCGCCCTTGTCACGCCGTTTAAAAAGGACGGCAGTGTCGACTTTGACGCGCTCGAGCGCCTTATCGATTTCCACCTGCAAAATGGCACCGATGCCATCCTCACCCTGGGCACCACCGGCGAGAGCGCCACGATGACCGACGACGAGGACAACTCCGTTGTCGCCGCGGTGGTCAAGCAGGTTGCAGGACGCGTCCCCGTCATTGCCGGCTCGGGCTCCAACTCCACGCAGACCATGCTCACCAAGTCGCTCACCTATCAGGGACTGGGCGCCGACGGCCTGCTGCTCATTACCCCCTACTACAACAAGTCCAACGAAGAGGGCATCTACCAGCACTTTAAGACCGTGGCCGACGCCGTGGACATCCCCTGCATCCTGTACAACATCCCCGGCCGCTGCGGCTGCGGCATCAGCGTGCACAACGTGGAGCGCTTGGCCGCGCACCCCAACATCATGGGCATCAAGGAGGCCTCGGGCAACGTCGCCTACGCAGCCAAGATCGCCCACCTGCTGTCCGATGACTTCCGCATGTACTCGGGCGAGGACGCACTCACCGTTCCGCTCATGAGCCTAGGCGCCTCAGGCACCATCAGCGTGTGGGCAGATGTTCAGCCGCAGCTCGTGCATGACATGTGCCGCGCCTATCTGGACGGCGACGTAGCGCGCGCCCGCGATATCCAGATTGCCGGCCAGCCGCTCATCAATGCCCTCTTTAGCGAGGTCAACCCCATCCCAGTTAAGGAAGCGCTCGCCCAGATGGGTATGATCGAGGCAAACTACCGCATGCCGCTGTGCCCCATGGCCAACGACACGCGAGCCGCACTTACCGATGCTCTGAAGGGAGCTGGTCTGCTTGATTAAGACCGTCATTATGGGAACGGGCCGCATGGGCTCGCTCATCCGCACTACCGCCGAAGGCATTGTCGACGCCGCGGGGCAGCCCGTTTTTGATATCGTGGCCCACATCGGCTTCGACTTGTCCGAGCTCGAGAGCGCCCCGGCAGCCGACGTCATCATCGACTTCTCGAACGTCGTGACCTTCGATGCCGTCGTCGCCTATGTCGAGTGCACGGGCGCGGCGTTGGTCTCGGGCACTACAGGCTACACACCCGAGCAGATGGATCGCCTGCGCGAGCTGGGACAGAACGCCCGCGTCATGCACTCCGGCAATTACTCCATCGGTATCGCAGCCCTGCGTCATCTGGTAGCACAGGCCACACGCGAGCTGCCCGGCTTTGACTGCGAAATCGTCGAGACGCACCATAACCAAAAGGTCGATGCCCCCAGCGGCACTGCCAAATTGCTGCTCGATGCCGTAGTCGAAACCGAGCCCGAGGCAGGCTACCACCCCGTCTATGGCCGCGAGGGCATGTGCGGTGCACGCGACCCCAAGGAGATCGGCATGCACTCGCTGCGCGGTGGCACTGTCGCCGGCGTGCACGAGGTGAGTTTCTTTGGCCAGGACGAGGAGGTCACGCTCACACACCGTGCCACGAGCCGCCAGATCTTTGTCAACGGGGCCCTGGCCGCCGCCCAGAAGCTCATCACCCGCGACCCCGGCTTCTACACCTTCGACCAGGTCATGTTTGCCTAACCAGGTATCAACCGTATCCACGAAAAGGAGAAACAGCATATGAGTAACGCAGCCGAGATGGATGCACAGGAGATTATCAACTACATCGCCACCGCGCCCAAGAAAACGCCCGTCAAACTATACGTGCGCGAAAAGCCGGGCATGAAGGTCCAGTGGGGCAATGCGCACGTCTACGGCGGTCGTCGCGGCAAGACCGTCTTTGGTGACTGGGATGAGCTTAAGACCATCCTGGTCGCCAATGCCGATTCCATCGACTACTACGACGTAGAGAACGACTGCCGCAACTCCGCCGTGCCCATGCTCGACCTCAAGGGCATCAACGCCCGCATCGAGCCGGGCGCAATCATCCGCGACCGCGTCGAGATCGGCGATCGCGCCGTCATCATGATGGGTGCCATCATCAACATCGGCTCCGTCATCGGCGAAGGCTCCATGATCGATATGGGCGCCGTGCTGGGCGGCCGCGCCACCGTGGGTAAGAACTGCCACATCGGCGCCGGCACCGTGTTGGCAGGCGTCGTAGAGCCCGCCAGCGCCACGCCCGTCATCATCGAGGACGATGTCATGATCGGCGCCAACGCCGTGGTCTTGGAAGGCGTACGCGTGGGCAAGGGCGCTGTCGTCGCCGCTGGTGCCGTATGCGTCGAGGATGTTCCCGCCGGCGCCGTCGTGGCCGGCGTCCCCGCCCGCATTATCAAGATGCGCGATGAAAAGACCGATAGCAAGACTGGCCTCGAGGAAGGCCTGCGTCAGCTGTAGGGTTACGCGGTTTTGACAAACCGCGTAACGGCTCGACGCTCCAAACGACCCAGAGCGGCAACCTGACGTTCAATCGTCGGGCATGACCAGAAGGTCAATGCCCTCCTCTTTCACTTCACCTTGCTCGCTCTGGGTCGTTTTCGCTGACGTATGCTCAACCTGCGACGTAATTCAGCCCCAAGCAAAAAAGGCCGAAACCCCATCCGAGGCTTCGGCCTTCGCTTTCTCGCTGCAGGCGTAACGCAACTTATCGATTCTCGATGCTGCCGATGTTTTTGAGTTCGATGGAAATGAGGCCGTTGGGCTCGTTGACGAACTCGATGTACTCGGAGTTCGAGCCCATCTCGGCCGGAAAGCTGATCTCGATGCCCGTATCGGTACGAATCTTGTGGTTGCGCACGGCCGCGCGTTCGACCTGCTTGCGCTCCACGGGCACACGCTCGGGCACCTTCTCTTCGGTCAGCGCCGCGCGTACGCTCTCCTTGATGACCGGCTCGTCCTCAAAGACCTCATCGACGATATCCCAGGGCGGCAGCTCCTCGTCATCCTCGACCTTCTCGGCCACAGCGGCCTTAACCTTGGCGAGCGCCACGGCCGTGTTGGCGCCGTGCTCCTCGGCGACTTCCTCGACCACACGCGTCACGGTGTCGATGACCTCCTTGCCCGATACGCCCGTGTCGCACTGCAGCAGGCCATCGGGGATAAGCATACGGTCCTCGCCGGCAATCTTACGCTTCTTGTCCACATAGCCGATCTCCATGGTGCTCGCGCGCACGATGGCATAGCTCGGCACCTTTTGCGAGGGGTTCGGCAGAATGGCGTAGTGGCGCGCGATGTCGTTGCGCACCTCCCCCTCCTCGCGGCCCACTTCGTGCATAAAAGCCTGCTTGGAGCCCAGCAGCATCACGGCAAACCAGCGGGCATCCTCATCGTCATCAAAGTCCGCCACAAGCACGTCAGTGGACTCGGCTTTCTCGGCCTTGGTAAGCTCGGAGGAAATGAACTCCGCAATCTGCTGCGACAGGTCCACGAACTCGCGCTCGCCAAAGAAATAGCCCTTGAGCTCGCCGCCGAACGCAGAGTTCTCGGCAAACGTGGCGCGCTTATTGTCGGCCGAGGTTCGTGCGCGGCGCAGATGCGTGGTCACAAAGTTGCGCACGGTACGGCTCTCGATATCGAGCTCGCGCTGGCTCATGACGTTGACGGCAGAGTCAAAGTCCAGGATATGCAGAATCGCGTGATTGATTTTCATATACGGCATTCCGTTCTAGATCGATTTCGGCACGAACCAGTATAGCGGTCGAGCCCGCCCCAGGCGCTTCGAAGCTTGGTGCATTGGGGACAGGTTGCTTTGCACCAATGGTTAGCGCAGGAGCTCGGACTGCCAAGCCTCGAGCTGTTCTGCCAAACTCTTGCCGGCAGCGGGCATGTCGATCTGGGGTCGTTTGGGCAGCAGTGCGCATTTAAGGATTGCCACGATGGTCTGCGAGACAAAGCGTCGCGTATCCTCGTCAAAGCCTTGCGCAGCCTGGAGCATCACGGGCAGGCTCTCGCGCAGATTCCCGGCGATATCCGCAAACCGCTCAGCACCCGTAGCCTCAAACACGGAGAACAACGCATCTACAAAACGCTCGCGTTCGCTAGGTGACACTGCAAGCAGCATCTCGCGAATGGAGCCATCAACGTATCGAGCACCGGCGGACAGGCGCTCACAGTACACGAAGTCGCGACCATCAACCACCCAGCTAAAGGGATTATGCTGCAGCAGGCTGAACTCGGTGCTCTCAACGATGGCATAGTCCTCCTGCGTCTCGAACATCATGCCAAAGATCGACGACCGAGGTAGCGTCTTGTCG
This sequence comes from uncultured Collinsella sp., assembly GCA_900543045.1. GTDB lineage: Bacteria > Actinomycetota > Coriobacteriia > Coriobacteriales > Coriobacteriaceae > Collinsella. Next base: position 48,588 of record UQPT01000005.1, on the reverse strand, counting down.
ATTCGCCCGGAAAGATCGGCAAAGGCGTTGCCGTTCAGAAACTCCTCGACGAAGCCCGGACCATCATGGGAATACACCCGCTCGATTCGCTCACGGGCGACATCGGAGCACATCGCCGCACCGTACACCGCAAGGTTTCCACCCTTGGAATGACCTCCGCACAAAAGCGGCCCGTCAATCGCATCCGCCGCCTCGCCCACATAACGCGCCGCGGATTCCTGGGCCGGCACAGGACACCGGAATGCCATGTTAAAGTCCTCTTTCCAGCCCACAATCGTACTGTCGGTCCCCCGGAAGGAAAGATAACTAAACCCCGCCGGAAACCGGAAGGCCATGGCTGCAAACTGCTCTGTCGCCACCACATCGCTCACGGCACGATAGCCGCAAACGTGCACGCCACGGTAACGAGGGCTTGCTGCCACGGCCTCCAACAAGGCCCTGCTCCCCTCTGGGTCCCACAAGTCGCCAATCATGTCCCGGTAGCACTCGGCACGCAGCAGCTCGCGTACGTCTAGGCCCTGCCAGTTCGTCAGCTCCGCCATATCACCCGGCAAACGCAAATAGGACAACCACGCAAAGACCAGGCTATCCACCGCGCAGAACGGCCGCTCCTCAAACGGATCAAACGCCGTCTGGGCATAGGTCAAAAAATTAGGCGAAGCCGACATGGCCCTCCCATCAACTATGGTGCATTGGGGTCAGGTTACTTTGCACCAAAAAGGCGCCCGGGCCGTGTGGACCCGGACGCCTTTCATTGTAGCCTGTTGCCCAAAAGAGCTTGATTTAGCAGGAGAAGTCGACGCTGTCGATGATGTCCTTGAGGGCCTTGGCGGAGGCGGTAAGCTCATGCTGCTCGTCATCGTTCAGCGGCACGGGGACGCGGCAGACAACACCGTCGCGGCCAACGACGGTCGGCATGGAGATGGCAAGATCGGACAGGCCGTACTCGCCCACCATGAGCGAGGAGACAGGCAGAACGGTCTGCTCATCGCGCATGACGGCGGTGCAGATGCGCTTGACGGCCATGGCGACGCCATAGTAGGTGGCGTGCTTCTTCTCGATGATGGTGTAGGCGGAGTTCTTGACGTCCTCGGCGATGCGCTTCTCGGCAGCCTCATGCTCCAGATGACCGTGAAGCTCGCAGAAAGTGTTCAGCGGCACGCCGGCAACCTGGGCGCTGGACCAAGCGACAAACTCAGAGTCGCCGTGCTCACCCATGACATAGGCCTGGACATCGCGCGGGTCAACCTCGACGTGGGCACCAAGCATCTGCTGCAGACGGCCAGTGTCGAGCACGGTGCCGGAGCCGATGACATGGCCCTCGGGCAGGCCGGACATCTTGATGGCGGCATAGGTCAGAACATCGACCGGGTTGGAGACAATGAGCAGAATGCCGTCGAAGCCAGACTTCTTAATCTCGGGGATAATGGACTTAAAGATGTTGACGTTCTTGTTGACCAGGTCCAGACGGGTCTCACCGGGCTTCTGGGCAGCGCCAGCGGTGACGACGATCATGGCGGCGTCGGCGACATCGGAATAATCGCCGGCGTAGATCTTCATCGGCTCGGCAAACGTCATGCCGTGCGCGATATCCAGAGCCTCGCCCTCGGCGCGGTTCTTGTCCACGTCGATGAGGACCATCTCGGAGAACAGACCACTCTGCATCAGCGCGAACGCCGAAGACGAACCGACGAAACCGCAGCCGACAATAGCGACCTTCTTCTCGTTAACCATTACTTTCTCCCATCTCTCTCCACAAACAAGCCGCCCGGGAACGACCCGAGCGGCTTGCCGTAATCCCAATACATCCAATCGGGACTTTGATTATGCTCCTATTCGCAGGCAAATATCGACCGTTTACCGAAATTATTTGCAGGATTCGTAAAATAACTGCACGAAATCGGTTTCGAGCTATTGACGAGTCGAAATAGGTTTCTAATACAGGCCCGCCTCGCGAATGGCCTCGACAGCCAAAGCGATCTGATCGGGCGGCAGGACCAGCGCCATGCGCACGTGTCCCTCGCCCGAAGGCCCAAAGCTCGCACCCGGCGTCACCACAACGCCGGCCTTCTCCATGAGCTCCTCGCAAAACGCCATGGAATCGGTGCGGCCACCGGGAAGCTTGGCCCACACAAACATAGATCCATGCGCGTTGGGGCGTTCCCAGCCCAGGCCCTCGAGACCGTCGCACAGGGCATCGCGGCGCTCCTGGTACTTCAGACGCTGCGCCTCGACCTCATCGCGCGGGCCGTTCAGGCAGGCGATAGCAGCCTTTTGGATCGGAAAGAACATACCGAAGTCGATCTGGCTGCGCAGCTTGGAAAAGGCAGAGACCACATCCTCGCGGCCGACCAAAAAGCCGATGCGGGCACCGGTGACGTTAAACGACTTGGAAAGCGAAAAGAACTCCACGCCCACCTCAAGCGCACCGGGATACTGCAAGAAGCTGCCGCCGGGCTCGCCATCAAACACGATGTCGGAGTACGCGTTGTCATGAACGATCAACAGATCATGCTCACGGGCAAAGGCGATAATCTCCTCGTAGACCTCGGGCGTACCCACCGAACCGACCGGGTTCGCGGGCAGCGACACGATCATATACTTGGCACGGTCGGCCACCTCGGGATCGATACCCGCCACATAGGGCAGGTAATTATGCTCGGCAACCAGCGGATAGTACTCGAGCTTGGCATCGGCGATCTTGGCGCCCGCCTCAAAAACCGGGTAGCACGGATCGGGCACCAAGATGGTGTCGCCCGGATCGAGCAGGGCCAGGCCCAAATGGCCCACGCCCTCTTGCGTACCGTTGCACGACTGCACCATAGACGGCGTAATGCCCGAAACGCCAAAACGGCGCTCGTAGTAATCGCACACGGCCTGCTTAAGCTCGGGCAGGTCGCGCAGGGCGTACTTCCACATCTCGGGGTCCTGGGCCGCCTGGACCAGCGCCTCGACCACGTGGTCGTACGGCTTAAAGTCAGGCGTGCCCACGCTCATGTTGTAAATGGTCTTGCCCTGAGCCTTCAGCGCGAGAAGCTTGTTGTTGAGCGAGGCGAAGACCTCCGCGCCAAAGCGGTCGAGACGCTGCGATGCCTGCATGGTGCCACCTTTCGATATAAAAAACGCGGCGCTCCGACAAGAGCGCCGCGCGATACGGGCCATCAGATTGCAAAAGTGTAACGCTCGCAACCCCCGTATTGGTTCAATTTAGCCAACCTTAGTCAACTGGATTGAGCGCGTCGATCTGCGCAAGCCACAGATGCGAGCTGGCGTCACTCGGCATACGCCAATCGCCGCGCGGGCTGAGCGTCACCGAGCCCACCTTGGGACCATCGGGCAGGCAGCTGCGCTTGAACTGCTGGGCAAAGAAGCGACGGTAGAACGTACGCAGCCACGTATGGATGGTGACCTTGTCGTAGACACCCTCGAAGCTCTTGAGCGCCATGCGATAGATCTTGCCCGGCTCAAAGCCAAAGCGCAGCAAATAGTAGAGGAAGTAGTCGTGCAGCTCGTAGGGACCCACCAGGTCTTCGGTCTTCTGCGCGATCTCGCCGTCGCCCGTGGGCGGCAGAAGCTCGGGCGAGACGGGCGTGTCGAGGATGTCAAGCAGCGTGGTCGCTATGCGCCCGCCAAAGACATCGGCCGCATAGCGAACCAGATGACGCACGAGCGTCTTGGGCACGCTCGCGTTGACGGCGTACATGCTCATATGGTCGCCATTGTACGTAGCCCAGCCGAGCGCCAGCTCCGACAGGTCGCCGGTGCCGATGACAAAGCCGCCAGCCTGGTTGGCCAGGTCCATCAGAATCTGCGTACGCTCGCGCGCCTGGCTGTTCTCGTAGGTCACGTCTTGGACGGCCGGATCGTGCTCGATGTCCTTAAAATGCTGCTCCACGGCCGCATGAATCGAGACCTCGCGGAAGGAGACACCCAGGTCGCGGGCGAGCGACTCGGCATTGGACTTGGTGCGGTGCGTCGTGCCAAAGCCGGGCATGGAGACCGCCGTGATACCCGTGCGCGGCAGCCCCAGCGCATCGAAGGCGCGCACGGTCACGAGCAGCGCCAGCGTGGAGTCGAGGCCGCCCGAAAGGCCGATGACCGCCGCCTTGGTGCCCGTATGGGCAAGGCGGGTCTTGAGACCAGCAGTCTGCAGGTCGAGAATGGTCTCGCAGCGCTCTGCTAGGTCGCCGTGGTCGGCCGGCACAAAGGGCGCACGCGGGAAAACGCGGTCGATATCGCAGGCATCGCGCAGGACGGGCTCTTCGGCCAACACGCCCTCAAACGAAAACTCAACAGTCGTGGCCTCCGGCGCATCGTCGGCGCGTGTCCACGTCGTCGAGCGACGGCGCTCGGCAACCAGACGGTCAAGATCGACGTCGGCGATGGCCATATCGCAGGTAAGCAGTTTGGTCGCGGCGAGCTTCGAGCCGTTTTCGTAGATAAGGTTCTCCCCCGCAAAGACCATGTCGGTCGTGGACTCGCCCTCGCTCGCATCCGCATAGGCATAGGCGCAGTACAGGCGCGCGCTCTGGTTGGAGATGAGACTGCGTCGGTAATCTGCCTTGCCGATAATCTCGTCCGAGGCCGACGGGTTAAGGATCACCGTGGCGCCGGCAAGCGCCATCCCCGTCGAAGGGGGCACCGGCACCCACAGGTCCTCACAGACCTCAACGCCCAACACCAGGTCCTCGGCGCCCTCATCACAGCAACGGTAGACAAGCCCCGAGCCCAGCGGCACCGGACCCTGGCCGGCAAATTCAACCCACACGGGATCGACGGGCGCCGGAGCGAACCAGCGGCGCTCGTAGAACTCACCATAGTTGGGCAGATACTTTTTGGCCGTAAGGCCCAAAAGCTCGCCCGCACAGCACACGGCGGCGCAATTGTAGATGTTTTCGGCCACCGCAACGGGCAAACCAACGGTAAAGACGATCGGTAACTCACGCGTTTCATCGAGGATGCGCACGAGCGCCGCCTCGCATGCATGCAGCAGCGTGCGGTTATGGAACAGATCAGCCGCGGTATAGCCGGTCAGGTTAAGCTCGGGCAGCGCCAGCGCGCGAACGCCGCGCTCGGTAGCCTCGCGAACAGCCGCCAGCGCAACCTCGGCATTGCCCTCGACATCGGCCACGCGAATCTTGGGCGAGGCCGCTGCCGCGCGCAAAAAACCGTCGTTCTCAACTTGACCGTTTAGAAAATCGTTCATGCGAGCTCCAGCACATCCGTTAGCCGCAACGAGCGGCGGCGATATAGTCCGCCTCCATTGTACTGTCAAGTTCAATCAGCACAGATGGGACAAGCTCATGATTAAAATTGGAAAAGAGAAGCCGGGATGACGTTTAGCAGTAGAACGAGATCTCGTCCACAAGGAAAAATGCCTTCCATTTAGAGCAAATCAATTCATGCTGAGCGGCGATGATTTCACAGAGGTCATCAAGCGTGCTCCGGGGGATCTTCGCTTTGTTATTAGCGACAATGCAGCCACCTCTTCGAGTCAGCCAGATTTTGGCCGAGTTATCTGAAGGCGCCCCCTTGCAAACATGGACATGGATTGGCTCGCCCGCTTCATTGGACCAAAAGAAGACCCGATAGCCGCCAATAAGAAAAAGGCTAGGCAACTTTAGCTCCTCCGTTTGCGGCGTAGCGATACAGCAGATGGGCGTTATTGCTCAGAAAAGTCTCAAAACCTCGCTTCTCCTCGTCGGTAAAACGCCCCTCCCACATGGTCCAATTGTAAGAAGGCAGCTCGCAACGAGCGGAGTCGAAACCCTCTGCCGTCGGTCGTTCAAAATGCACGATGACCTTTTCGATATCGCCATCTGTGATCAGGTCAGAATGAATGACCTCGGTACCATCTTCGAATGTCATATACGGGTACATCACGTAAACCACCTCGCAATCATTAATTCAGTTTAGCATCAAGCTAGTGCACCAATGATAGCAAGCCCCCTTGATGAGTTGATGGCATCTGTTGCCAGCACGATCAACGGCGGTCCGGATTGTTGGGCCCCGGCCATAATCGACCGCCACGAAGCGTTCATCCGCAGGTGCGTGGCATAGCGCCTAGAACACTAGCTGAGACAAGGACACTATCGCTGGCATAGTGAACATAGACAGAAGGGTGGTAGCACAGACTGTTCCACATGCATATCGATAGTCCTTATTATGCTGCTGGGCAAAGATAGCTACATTCGCGCCGGTGGGGGTCGCAGCCGCAATCAGCAGCGCCATCTTAATTGACCTATCACATGGAAAGAGACATAGGAACAGGAGCGAAAGAATCGGAATGACAAGCAGCCTGACCGATGAGACGGCAAACAAGCTTTTCGCCCTCAGGAGCGCCATCAAATCAGACTGAGCAAGATAGATACCGAGAGTCATCATTGCTAGCGGAGTGTTGAGCCCCGAGATATACGAAAGCACTGACTGTGCCAGAGGGACCGTTGGGACACGAAGGATAAAAATCAAGAAACCGCCCAATAAAGCCATGACCATTGGACTTGCCAGGATCGCTTTAGGACTCATACATTTTTTAGACCCCGACAGCAGATACTGCCCGTATGTCCATTGCATAGCATTGAGAAGAGCGATCATGCACGTGATGAAAAACACGGCATCTTTTCCAAGCGCCGCTTCAACAAGGGGTATTCCCACAAATCCAGCATTCGAGAATGCCGCAGCAAAAATGTCGATGGGACGGCCCCTGAACAACAGGCGGGCAACAACGCAAGCGAGCAACAACATCGCCGCCGACAGCATTAAGGTCATTCCCAACTCATACATCCTCTGAAACGAATACTCGATCCAAAATGATTTGAGAATGATTGCGGGAATCACAAGGTTGATGAGCAACTTTCCGAATTCTATTGCAGCCTGCTCGCTCAATATGCCCAAGCGGTTTAGAGCGTAGCCCATTCCCATGAGCAAAAACATGATAAGGACTTGTTGGATGAGAGGTTCAATGATTGACACAATACATGCTCCGTATAATCCTGACCGGTTCATCTACCACGATGGTCTATAGCGCCCGCTATAGCGCGGCACCGACCGCCTGAATGATTCGCGCAACGAACGCATCGGCAACCCCGCGCGGCGTTCGCGAGTTGTAGGTTTCAAAATACTTGCCGTAGTCTTCCTGAGGCACAAGGTAGTTGCAGTACGTGTTCGCATAGCCGATAACAAAGACGTTGTATTGGCTAAACGCCCTCTTAAAATCCAAGCCTAATGTGCTACACGTATCGCATGGCATCGTGATAAAAATGCAGTTACCAATTACCGCAAACTGGCTCGGAAGCTCAAGCTCGATTTTCCCCATCGAGAGCTTAAGTTGTTGCCGCTTAAGGAGAAAGTCTCGCATCGGGCTCGCATCCATAGCCTCTATCCGATTGGTCATCTCGATCCAATCCGGATCTGTTTTTGCATCGTAGACACTCTTCATGCTGATAGAGCCCCAACGCGGAGTATCAACTCTGAGTGCCGCGCGCTCACGCTTGGATTCAATTTGAGCGCAAAGTTCGTTAGCCGTGCGCTCGAGTTCGGCAACTCCCTCCCCTTGCCGATAGAAACGCGTCGACACATCCCCGCACGTTCCGTTGACGCAAAGTACAGGACAGCCATATTTCCTCTCCAAACGCTGCCTGACATGCCCAATCAAATCAGCAGAGAGGACGGCGCTTTTCCCATTAAGGATGGTAGGATGAGCGGATATGAACAGCATTTTTCCAATTGGGCGACCGCCTTGAGCGTCCTCAAACGAGAAAATACTTACCTGTTTATCGGCCGGACCGCCCTGAACATTTCGATTCCCGTACAGTCCCTCGATGCCTAACATCTCCATCGATACGGTCGCCTTCGACCTGGACGCCCATGCAGATACCGCCGCCTCGGTAGCCAAGCCAATCAAATCACTCGTCAATTCGGTTTCAGGTAACGTATCCTCGTAGGCAAGCTGAAAATAGCATGGTGCAGAATGGGTATGAATGCATGCGACGACGATATTGCTCGAATCGATGCCCGTTTTTGACGATACGGCGTTCTTGACCGAAAGGGAAAAATCTTTCGACACCATTATTGAATCGAGCTCGATAAGAATAAACGGGACAAGATCAACACAGACAGCGCTAGCGTTGACCTCAATAGGATCAAGAACATCCGTCCAGGCACCTTTTCTGTTGTAGCCGCCCATGCGGCAAGGAGACTGGGGTGTTACGTCAATCTTCGAGATTCCAAACTCTATGTTCATTCCAACTCCAACTCTTCGCGGCACACGCCGCCCAAACATCGGAAATAGAAATACAAAAAGAGAAGGGCGTCATGGACGCCCTTCCAATGCGTCCTGCCACACGCAGGCCGTAGAAAACTTAACGCTCGGAAACGGGGCCATTCTCGAGCTCATCCGCCGTAAAGCCCAGGAAATACGTGCCCAAGGCGCTCACAAGGAAGCCTGCACCAGCAGCGATTCCAAAGTTGATGAGATTCTGGGTCCCGCCGCCCGCAAACGCGAGGAACTCCAAGAAGTTAGATGCCGCGCCGGCAGTATAAACCGTGGCTCCGAGAGCGATTGCAAGCGCACCGGCAACAAAGGATCCGATAATCTTCCAGACAAACACGCGGCGATAGCGCAGCATCATGCCGTAGATGAAAGGCTCGCCGACGCCTCCGACAATGTTTGCGACCAAATAGCCGAATGCCATGCTCTTCTCGTCTTTATCGCGCAGCTTGAGCCAGGTCGCCACCTCGCAGCCGAAGGTCGCCCAAAGGCTAACGCCCGTCGCAACCAAAACAAAGCTGTCGGTTCCCACAGTCATATAGTTAGCGATGGCAATCATCGCAACCGCCACATGCATGCCGGTAATAATCATTGGGCACCAAAGACCCGCCAGAATACCTCCTCCGAGGATGGCGGCGATACCACCGGAAGTACCAAGGAACTCAAAACCGGCGGCGAGGGCATTACCGGCCCATGAACCAACAGGGGCGAGAGCGCAGAGAGACACAGGAACAGCGACGACCATGGTAAGGAAAGGCGCGAAAACCGTTGAAAGGGTATCTGGCACATATTTGCGGAAGAAGCGCTCGATATAACTCATCGCCCACACGGACAGAAGAATGGGAAGGACCGTCTTTGTGTAGTTTGCGGCGACACAGGGAATGCCATAAACGGAGAACTGAGCTCCATCGGTCGCAAGCTGAATCATGGTCGGGTCGATAAGAATGCCGCCCATAAAGGCACCGAGGACAGGCGTTACGCCAATGTTCTTAGCCGCATTATAGCCAAGGTAGATGGGGATAAAATAGAACGCTGCGTCATAAACCATGTTCATCAGAACATAAAGGTCGCTTGTGTCGGACAGCACGCCCGCCATCGTAGGTCCCAGCACCACCGCTGCGGTCTTGAACAGGCCAGCACACATTAGGACGGGGATCATAGGCACCATGGAGCTTGACAGGTAGTTGAGGATGTTATTGCCAATAACCTTAGGTGTGAGCTTCTGCTTAGGAGCATCAAGGTTCTCGTCGATGGCGTCCTGCTTGGCAAAGCCGCCGATCTTGCAGAGCTCGTCATAAACCTTGGGCACGTTTTGGCCCACGATTACCTGGAACTGCCCTCCGGAGATTTGAGCACCCAACACACCGCCAATCTTCTTCACTTCTTTGATATCGGGGGCATCGATATCTTTGAGGTTAAAACGCAGGCGCGTCATACAGTGCGCAACAAACGTCACGTTCTCCTTGCCACCGACGGCCTCGAGCACGTCCGCTGCGATTTTCTTATTGTCAGTCATAGCTGAACTCCCTTGCTTTTCTGTCTTCCCGTTTGCGCACACGCGAAGAACCGATTACGGCAGGCCTGACACGAGGCAAATCGAGAAAAGCAAGAAGAAGACAAAAACAGAAGAGCCCCAAAGCACAAAGCGGACAGGGAACTGTCTACGTCATGCTTCGAGGCTCTTCTCGAATAACACCTTATGTGACTATGAAACTACATCCAACAGTTGCTTTTACGAAAGTCGAAACCGGCCAACGGTCAAACTTCAGCGGCGAGCGGTCGATTAGGACCTAGATCCCGCGCAGACGCGATTGACGTGGAGCATCAGGTAGACCTTCTCTTCATCGGCGAGCCCGGCGTCAAAGCGCTCTTCGATAAGCGCGGCCATGCGGTCGACGCACACGGCCACGTCGGGATGCTGCTCGCAGAGCGGTCCGTAAAGCGCGCCGTTCTCCGTGTTGAGGGGCTCTCCTGTCTGCACGCGTTCTAACAGGTAGCGCACGTGCGTGGCATAACGGCAAAAGTCAAAGCCGTCGCGGTCCACGCAAACCCCCAGCTCGGATTCGATAATCTTGGTGAAGCTCTCGAGCATCACCTCGTCCTTACGCACCGTATTGGATTTGGCCTTTGAAGACGAGGCGACCACGCTGTTGACGATACAGAGCGCGATACCGCTCGCCTCCCCCCGCGGCATCTTGACGTTGAAGCCGCGATTGATGCCCTCGATCGCGAACTTGGCGATCTTGTACTCAATGGGGTACATCTGCTGCACATCATAGGAGAGCGGCATCTGCACAAACATATGCTCGCGGCAGCGTTTGATGGCAAAGGCGATATGGTCAGCCATGGTAAAGGGAAGGTTTGCCGAGAGCTCGCGCGAGATGTTGGAGCGAGCGATATCGGCAATCTGGGCGGAGAACTCCATCACCTGAGGATCGATCTCGTCGAGCAGCGCTAGGTAGCGCGAGTCGACACCGTAGAAGGTTCGCTCGATCTTATCGAGTGTGACCTCATCGGGGCCATTGGGAAACCCGATACCGCGGCCAATTGCCACGAGTTCACGGCCCTTGGCGTTTACGCAGATAACCGTATTGTTGTTGATCCGCTTAAGGATTTTCATGACGCTCCCTACCCGGCGCAAGCAACAGCGCCGCGAGCCCGATTATTCCACGGGATTTCAAATCCGGTCAACCTTCCTTTCGACATCCGAACGATTCGCCCCGTCTTCATTCGATCAGCCTGAGAAGAAGTTTCGCGCTTTGGTGAGTTGATGGTGTTGCGGGCGAATCCATCTCCGGTTCACACCGACTGGGTACCCTGAGGGCTGAACAACCTGTCGCAGCACTAAACGAACCGGGAGGACCCCGTATGACGACTGAATATACCGACGCGCCGCGCACGCGCGTCATGACGCCGGCATCGCTCAACAACGGCGTGCACGAGAACCATTCCATCGGACAGACCATGGCCATCGCACCCAAAAAGGGCCTGTTTGACGACATTTCCATTCCCCAGATCATCGCCGGCGCCGCAGCTGCCGCCACGAGCGTCGCGCTTGCCTCCAAGATTGGTATCGCTGGTTCAGTAATTGGCGCCGCCGTGAGCTCGGTCATCACCGTTGTGTCCTCGCAGGTCTACCGCCACTTTATCTCTGCCAGCGCCGAAGCAATCAAGGGCACGCATGCCGCTGTCGACTACCCTGCCGGCGCCTACGAGCCCGTTGAACCCGATGTCGAGGAGCACCTAGGTGGCGCCGCGACCACGCAGGAAATGCGCCAGGTTGCGGGACGCGCGACCACGGCGCGCGTCGCCCCTAACAGTCTGCGCGCCAAGGCGGCGGCAGAGCGCAGCCAGACGCAAAAGAAGGTCATCGTCTTCTCGATCGCCATCGCCATCGTCGCGGTCATCGCCTGTACCGGCGCCATCCTTATTACCACCGCCGGTGAGGGTCTGGGCGAGCGCCCCGAGCCAATCCTTTCGTCGCGCACGACCGAGAGCGATGCAAATGGCACCACCCAGTCGCAGAATCAGCAGGCACAGACGGACGACACGCAAGACAGTTCTACCTCTGCCGATTCGTCCGCGAACACCCAAAACCAATCGCAGGGTACCGATTCCTCTACGGCCAACAGTGGCACGCCGTCCGGCACGACCGACTCAAGCCAAACGACTGACGGTTCGCAGCCGAGCACGGGCGGTCAGACGAGCGACACCACTTCGGGAACGGGCACAGCAGACAGCAGTAACACCAACAGCTCGAACAGCTCGAGCGGAACCGCGTCCGGCACGGCATCTGGCAACTCGAGCCAAGGCACGGCATCGGGCAACTAAGCACATTTGCCTCTCACAGATAACCGACCTGTACAACGGGCGCGAATCGAAAGCGGTTCGCGCCCGTTTGCCTTGGGCGCCGTCATGGCGAGCGCCATGCGATGGTAAGATGCTTTACATGTGTAAAGAGGAGATTTGCCATGAGCAAGACAATAGTTACGCCCACGCTTTCGCTGGGCAACCACATCTATCTGTATCGCCTGCTGCGCGATGCAATCGGATGCGGTAAGCAAACGTTTATGACGCAGGTCGAGGAGGCTCTCGCCGCTGGCGACATGGCTGCTTATGACCTGGGCTTCGAGTCCACGCGCGAATTGCTCGAGGAACTCGACGACTGCATTAAGCTGACTGTCTTTAAGGGCGGTCGCCTGTATGCCACGGTCATCGCCAACGAGGCATGGGATGCCGCACTTGCCAAGGGCGAGGACAAGCCCAAGGCCACCAAGGGCGCCAAGCAGTCCTACAAAAAGAAAAAGCGCGGCGAGAAGGACCTGAAGGCCGTGCGTCCCAAGCACGTTAAGCTTCCCGAGCCCGAGTCCGTGGCCGAAGTCGCTCCGGAGCCCGAGCCCGAGACAGAGATCGAAGTCGCTATTGAGGTAGCAGCAGAAGCCGAAACCGAAATCGCCGCCACGACCGATCCCAAAGCCATGTCAAAGCAGGAAGCCGCTGCGGAGCTCAACGAGACCCCCAAGTCGACAACCGAAGAAGCCGCCAACCAACCCGAGACGCCTGCGTTCCAAAACAGCGATGTCTTTGGCAACGAGGCCGAGGACGATCAGTCCGACGAGCCCGCCGATCAAGGCGCTACCGAATCGGCACCGGAGCCCGAGACGCCGCTGCCCGCCATCTCGCTCACGGTCGTCTATGACCCCGAGAACGCCAACGCCGGCATCACCACCATGGCCTCCACACCGATCGAGGCAAAGCCGTCTGTCGAGGCAGAGGACGCCCCGCAAGCCGACGCCAAAACCGAGACTGAAGACACATCCGTCTCCGTGGAACCGACAGATTCCGCAGTTAAGCCAGAACCGGCGCCCGAGTCTGCACCCGTCATCGAGTCCGCATCCGCACCTGTCTATGACCAAATTCCCGCACCGGTACCGGCTTCGGTACCCGCAGTAGCACCGGCCCCCGCACCCACAGCACCGACCATCCCCGAGGACTTCCCCGTCGATTTCGCAACCGAGGTCTTCTGCCCCGGCCCGTTGCTACACCAGCTGTCGACCTATCTCCCCTACGGCGCCGACACGCTCGGCATCGTCGGCGAGTACTACTGGATCGCCCGCGAACGCGGCACCATCGAGGCCGCGCGAAACCGCGCAATCTTCCCCCTGCGCTACACGCAGGCCGGCGAGCGCCACGAAGTCACCGTGCGCATCCGCCGCAACACCACCGGAGGCCTCGGAGCCACCTGGACCGTCGACAAGGTTGAAGAATCCAACGAATAGCAAAATGCGGCGAACGTCACAAAAACGTTCGCCGCATTTTTTTATTTTCCCAGGTTGAGCATAAGTTCGTGTGACAAAGGGGCTGTCCCTTTGCCACATCAAACTAGTCCCTGGTTAGTTTCCTGTGGATACGATGCGGCTGGGCTGCGTCCTCGCCCAGGCGCTCGATACGGTTGGCCTGATAGGCCTCAAAGTTGCCCTCAAACCAATACCAGTTGCCCGGGTTCTCGTCGGTGCCCTCCCACGCCAGGATGTGCGTGGCGACGCGGTCCAGGAACATACGGTCGTGGCTAATGACCACCGAACAGCCCGGGAACTCGAGCAGCGCGGCCTCGAGCGAGGAAAGCGTCTCGACGTCGAGGTCGTTCGTGGGCTCGTCGAGGAGCAGCAGGTTGCCGCCCTGCTTGAGCGTAAGCGCCAGGTTCAGACGGTTGCGCTCGCCGCCGGAAAGCACGCCGGCACGCTTCTGCTGGTCCTGGCCCTTAAAGCCAAAGCTCGCCACATAGGCGCGGCTCGGGACCTCGGTCTCGCCGACCATCATGTGGTCCAGGCCGTCCGAGACGACCTCCCACAGGTTCTTGTCGGGGTCGATGCCAGAGCGATTCTGATCGACGTAAGAAATCTTGACGGTCTCGCCCACCTCGAACTCGCCCGAAGTCAGCGGCTCCAGACCCACAATCGTCTTGAACAGCGTGGTCTTACCGACACCGTTGGGGCCGATAACGCCCACGATGCCGTTGCGCGGCAGGGTGAACGATAGGTCATCGATGAGCACGCGACCGTCGAACTCCTTGTGCAGGTGATGGGCCTCGAGCACCTTGTTGCCCAGACGCGGGCCCACAGGGATGCGGATATCGGTCCAGTCGAGCTTCTGGCTTGCGCGGGCCTCGGCCTCCATCTCCTCGTAGCGAGCCAGACGGGCCTTGTTCTTGGCCTGACGAGCCTTGGGCGAGCTGCGCACCCACTCGAGCTCGGCCTCCATGCGCTTGGCGAGCTTGGCATCGCGGTTGCCCTGAGCCTCGATACGCGCGGCCTTGGTCTCCAGATACGTGGAGTAGTTGCCCTTGTAGGGATAGAGGTGACCGCGGTCGACCTCGCAGATCCACTCGGCAACGTTATCCAGGAAGTAGCGATCGTGTGTGACGGCCAGCACTGCACCCTGGTAGTTGTGCAGGAAGTGCTCGAGCCACAGGATCGACTCGGCGTCCAGATGGTTCGTGGGCTCGTCGAGCAGCAGCAGGTCGGGAGCCTCGAGCAGCAGCTTGCACAGGGCCACGCGGCGGCGCTCGCCGCCAGAGAGCACGTTAACCGGCATGTCGGAATCGGGCAGCTGCAGGGCGTCCATGGCCTGGCCGAGCTTGGAATCGATATCCCAGCCATCGGCGGCATCGATCTCGTCCTGAAGCTTGCCCATCTCGGCCATGAGGGCGTCCATGTCGCAGTCCGGGTCGCACATCTCCTCGCCGATCTTGTTGAAGCGATCGACCTTGGCGATCATATCGCCAAACGCCATGCGCACGTTCTCGATGACGGTCTTGTCGTCATCGAGCGGCGGCTCCTGCTGCAGGATGCCCACGGTGTAGCCGGGGGTAAGCCTTGCATCGCCGTTGGAGACCTCCTCGATACCGGCCATGATCTTGAGCAGGGTCGACTTACCCATGCCGTTGGGGCCCACGACGCCGATCTTGGCACCGGGATAGAAGCTCAGGGTCACGTCGTCAAGAATCACCTTGTCGCCATGGGCCTTACGAGCCTGATACATCTGGTAGATAAACTCCGCCATTTGCCTATTTTATCCTTTCTACCTTCTGTTTCCCTATTCTTGATTCGCTTTAGTGGAAACGAAATGAGGAAACCAGCTCTGAAACTAAACGAAAAAGGGGCATGGTTGCCCACACCCCCTAATACTACCTGGGAAAAGTCCCTCGGAACATACTATGAACTGCGTACGCTAGTTTTCCGCAACCTTAACGAGCGGCTCGCTGCGATTTGCGCCACGTCAGATACGAATAGACGTAGGCAGCTCCAGCTGAACCAAACGCCAGAACCGCAATCACCGCGGCGACGACTTCACTCGAAAGCACGCTACCCGCCACGCCCATCACAATCAGGCCAACGCCCAGCACCATAAAGCAGGCACCGCCAAAACGCTGCGTACGGCGCCAGTTCTCGGGATCGGCAAGCGCCCAGGGCATCTTGATACCGAGCGTGTAGTTCTGCTTTACGCGCGGTAAGTAGTTGCCCATACCAATAAAGAGCAAGCCGATAGCGCCTGATACCAGCAAATTGACCGTTCCTACCACCGGCACGATGCCCCACACCGTTAGCTCCCCCAGCCAGCTTATGGCACACATGAGCAGCGTGAAGGCGATTACGAAGCCCTGATAGAACTTACCCGAGGTCCGATACGCCTCGCCCTTGGGGTCAATGCGTGGCACGACGTAGAACATCGCGAGAAGTGCCAGAGGCAACACGCCGAGCGCGGAGGCCATCCAGCTAGGGCCCCAACCGTCGACGGCGCCATTCGCGCCCCAGTGCGTGGGAATCTGCGCCGGCAGGCTCGGCATCACTATCAGATGCGCTGCGACATTGGCAACGCACAGAGCGACCAGTGCAATCCACACGCGCGACGATACCCCCGTGACGTGAATGCCCTTGTTTTCGTTATTCATCCTTATCACCTTCAGTGTTTGTAAAGCCCATAAACCAGCCAATCAAGTCCTGCATGACGGTGGTATTTAAGCTGTAAACGATGTTTTGGCCATGGCGCTCATCGGTCACCAGCCCGGCGTTTTTAAGCGTTGCCAGATGATGGCTGAGCGACGGTTTGCTTATGTCGAAATGCTCGGCGAGCTCCCCCGCCGTGCAATTGCCCTCGCGCAGCAGTTCTAAAATGCGCCGCCGCGTTGGATCCGCCAGCGCCTTAAAACCTTCTCCCGGCATAGAACCTCCTCTCGCTATCTCTCGCGACGTGCACACTATACTCGATGTATAGATGTTTGTCTAATTATCTAATAGCAATGTTATGTATAGAACATTCGTTCGTTTTTAGATACAATGGGTCCAGAAGCAGATGGGCCAGCTCCCTCTTCCCAAGAAGGAGATGGACTATGAGTATTAACGATGTCCTGACGTTGTTGTTGCTTGTAATCGCGGCTGTGGAGCTCGGCATCCACATTGGAGGTCGAATGAAATAGCCGCCCCCGCGTAATGCGAAGACGGCCACTTCTCACGCTACAAACGTGTTTGGGAGTTGGCCAACCCGCTGCAACGGGTGCCATCTGCTTCATCTTATGCGAATCACTGCCTCATTTCAACAAGCCCCTAGGGCTCAAATGGAATCGCGATAATACCTATAATGGCGATAGCTAAAACACGATTCGCTTCCCCATCGGAGGATGTCTATGACCGAAACTGCTGCACTCGTCGAGACACGCGACACCAAGCTCGAAATCATCATGGGCCGCGAGGCACTCGACAAGCTCGCCGATGCCACGGTGCTGGTACTCGGCTGCGGAGGTGTGGGCTCTAACTGCTGCGAGGCACTTGCCCGTGGCGGCATTGGTCATTTCGTCATTCTGGACAAGGACATCATCGCGCCCAGCAATATCAATCGCCAGGCCATCGCCTTTCATAGCACCGTCGGCAAGCGCAAGGTTGACGTGATGGAAGCCATGATCCACGATATCAATCCTGCCGCCACCGTCATCAAGCGTACCGAATACCTGCTGAGCGACAACATCGATGATTTCTTCGCGAGCGTTTTGGAGCAGACGGGCGGCAAGCTCGACTACGCCATCGACGCCATCGACACCATCTCGGCCAAGCTCACCATTGCCAAATATGCTCAGGACCACGGCATTCGTTTGGTTAGTTCCATGGGCGGGGCCAACAAGCTCCATCCCGAGTGCCTCCGCTTTGCCGACATCTTCGATACGGTACGTGACCCCATGAGCCGCATTATGCGCAAAGAATGTAAGAAGCGCGGAATCAAGAGCCTACACGTACTGTTTAGCTGCGAGGAATCGGTTAAGACACAGCCCCGCGATCCTTCCAACATCCACGAGCGCACCGAGCTGGGAACCGCCAGCTTTATGCCGCCCATCATGGGTCAGATGATTGCCGGCGAGGTTATCCGCCAGATTAGCGGGCGCGGGTGCGAGCGCGTGCGCGCCGATGGCCAGCGCTTGGACTAGCAGGGTGCGCCACGATGAAGCTGCAGCTGTTTGATGTGCACTGTCATCTCGATTTAATGGCTCACCCGGACGCCGTTGCCGATGAGGCAACGGCGCTGGGCCTGGTTCTATTTGACTGCGGCGTCGATCCGCACGACTTTGCACGCGCCAAGAAGCGCGCCTGCAGCCGTTCAAATATTTTTGCCGGCATCGGCCTCCATCCCTGGTGGCTCGCCGACGGACGATGTGGTCCTGCCGAAGTCAATCTGCTTTGCGAAGTCGCTGACCAAGAGCGCTATATCGGCGAGGTAGGACTCGACTTTTCCGCGCGCTTTGCCGGAAGCGAACCGCTACAAATACAGACATTTGACCGGCTCTGCGATGCGCTCGTGCAGCATCCTCTTACCGGGCGCGTAATATCAATTCACGCCGTTCGTTCGGCGGGAACCGTACTGGACGTCCTCGAATCGCATGGACTACTCATCCCAAACTCCGACTCCCCCGTTATCATCTTCCACTGGTTTAGCGGCACTTCGGACGAACTCGTCCGCGCGCGTAATGCGGGCTGCTATTTTTCCGTCAACGAACGCATGCTCGCATCTAAACGAGGACGCGAATACACACGACAGATTCCACTCGACCGTCTACTGCTCGAGACCGATGCGCCGGCCGAGCCAAACACAGAAACAAGCGCGCAATCGCTCATCAGATCGCTCACAAGGACCTCAGAACGCATCGCCTCGCTCAAAAAATGTGACATAAAGCACATCGAATCGGCAGTTTTAGCAAATGCGCGCTCTGTTTTTGACCTTCGCTAACCCCTGTGGGCAAAAATGCCAAGGGACATGCGAATCGCACAACGCAGTCCTTATTGGAAGGCGGTACAGTTCGGCGGCATTACACCAATTCGTGCATGAGATCACGGTTGCGTGTATACAATTCGTCAAAGATATGACGACGCGACGCATATAGCTCGTGGGCAGTCATATCGGGCACGATTGTTTGCGCAACGCCAAGGACTCGGGCGAGTTCATCCCATGATGTATAGGCGCCACCTGCGAGAGCTGCCATAATAGCATCACCGAAGCATGCGCCCACCGTAACCTTGGCAACCGAGACCTCGCGCCCGCATACGTCGGCGATAGCTTGCATCCAAATTGGATTCTTGGTTCCACCTCCGACAAGCATAATGCGCCCAATTGGCAGTCCATGCTCTCGCTCGATAATGTCGACATGGGATGCAACGGTATACGCGACGCCTTCCAAGGCGGCGCGAACCATATGGGCTCGCGTATGCCTTCCGGTCAGGCCAAAGAAGACGCCACGCGCCTCGGGATCGTTGAGCGGAGTACGCTCCCCCGCAAAGTACGGCAGACACACGAGCCCATCGGCACCCGGCGCCACATCGGCGGCATCATGCGCCATAACCGAATATGCATCGGGGCCACCGTGGCCCTCGGCCTCCACGGCGTCGCGATACAGCTCTTGGCGCAACCACGATGTGAGCGCACCCGCCGTATTGGTCCCCGCGCAGATCCCGTAAGTTCCGGGAATGATAAACGTCCCTGGCCACAGGCGGGCATCATCGACCATATGATCAGCTAGGTAGATGAAATACGCCGTGCTCCCCAACTGAACCATCATATCGCCGGGACGAAATACACCCGTCGAAATGGCCTCGGCACCAGAGTCGCCCGTTCCCACTAAGACAGGTGTCCCTGCCGCGAGCCCCGTCGCCTCAGCCGCACACTGCGTAATCACCCCGGCAATATCGGTAGCCGACATTACCTCCGCCATCTGGTCAGGCCGGCAGAAACGAGCACATTCCCGAGCATCAACCTTCCAAGTGTAGCGGTCATATAGGGGAAGAAAATCCTCCGCTAAATAACGGTCCACCGTAAAACGCCCCGTCAACTTTGCGCATAGAAACGATGACGCCGTCAGGAACTTCGCGGCACGTTCGTGCACCTCGGGCATATTCTGCTTAAACCACAAGATCTTGGGAGCAATATCTGACGAACAGGGATCGTGCCCGAAAAGCTCGCGTGCACGATCTGACCCATATTCGGAAAGGAGCTCGTCAATCTGCGGCTTCGAACGTGCATCGACTCCATACAAAATCGCGGGCGCCAGCGCGTTGCACTCGGTATCGACCGGCACGCAGTCGCAACCCAATGCGGAAAGGCCCACGCATCCAATCTGCGCCGCGTTAACCCCCGATCGCACCACCAGCTCGCGCGACAAGCGGCAAAAATCGCCCCACCAAACTGCCTCCGCATCATGCTGATACCATCCATCACGCGGGTTGTCCGTCTCGTGTCCACAAGAGGCTTGGCAAACGATGTTGCATCGATCATCGATTAAAACGCCTTTAGAGGCGCTTGTCCCAATATCAATACCCAGATAGAGCGCCATAGGTGCCTACTCCCCTCGCGCCGCACGAGCGGCAGCCATAAAACGAACTACCCGCTCAACATCAACCGGGGCATCCAGCTTTCCGTCGCGCTTTAAGCACGTGCCGACAAACGCGCCATCGTAGTGAGCAAATACGTCAGCCACGGTATTTTCGCGACAACCGGTGCCACATACCACAGGTACTTCGCCAACACGCTCGCGGAGCTCATCGGCAAGCTCGCCCGAAGCGCCACGACCGGCAGCCGAACCGCCGATGACCATCGCATCCGGTAGGCAATTAAAGAGAAGTGAATCGGCAATGTCCGCAGTCGTGCGGTCGTTGAGATAAACCTCCCCCTCGCTCGTGATGAAATGAAAAAGCTTGAGGTCGTCCAGGCGCAGCGCCGCCTTGCGACGCATGGTGTGAGCGAAATCTCGGTTAATCAGCCCGAGATCACCGGCCCAGGCACCGCAAAAATTGCAGCGCGTGAACTGCGCATCGACGGCAGCGCACAGCTCGATTGTGGCATCACCATCGTAAATTGCCTCAGCTCCCCAAGGGGTCGACAAATCATGGGACAGAGTCCCGATTACATGGCCCATCGATGCAAGGGTTGAGGGAGAAACGTGCTGCTCATAGGGCATCGAGAGCTC
Source organism: uncultured Collinsella sp. (assembly GCA_900543045.1). Lineage (GTDB taxonomy): Bacteria > Actinomycetota > Coriobacteriia > Coriobacteriales > Coriobacteriaceae > Collinsella. The sequence goes on along the minus strand of UQPT01000005.1, from coordinate 27,817 downwards.
ATTGGTAATCAAAATGCCATCGACACCGCCCTGCTGCAACGCCTCGAGATCGCGCTTGGCGGCTTCCACGACCTGCGATACGCTTCCGCCCGGGTAATACAGCGGATCGCCCGGCAGAGGACGCAGGTGCAGCATTCCGATAACCGGCTTTTCGTTCTTGAACATCGAAGTTAGAAACGACATAACGTGCTCCTTCATAGGGTTATTGCAGGGACGTTACTCCCCCAGCACCTCGACGTACACTTTTCGCTTCTGCGGACCGTCAAACTCCGCAAGATAGATGTTCTGGGCACTTCCGCACACGATGTGGCCATCTTGGACGGGAAAGAAGCAACTGTTTCCACAAATCATGCTCTTGATATGCCCACAGGAGTTGTTGCCGGTGGCTCCATAGCTCGGCAGGAAGTGTGCATGCGCATAGGGGGCATCGAGTGGGGCGATGCGATCAAGCGTCTCCATAAGATCCGTCTCCACGCAGGGCAGCCCCTCGTTTACCACGATTCCACAGGTCGTATGCGACATAATAATCGCCGCCAAGCCATTGGTCACCGAGCTGCGTTCGATGGCAGCGTGCACGTCTTCGGTAATATCGATGAACTGGTCCGGAGCAGTCGATAGATAGCTCAATGTCTCGAGCGTCACCATGTTTACTCATCTCCTTCAAGAAAACGCAGGGCATTACCCCAGTAGAGCCTTTCTCGCGCATCATCGCGCATGGGCACGGTATCGAGCGCCCGCTTGAGTTTGAATGCACGGAAGCGCGGCGTATTGCTGGCGAACATCACTTGATGCGATAGCGCGCGCTCATACCACAGCGGCCCCATATCGACCGTGAAAAGACGCTGCATCATCTCCTCGGGCGAATCGATGTAAGTGATAGAAGTGTCCGTGTAGCAGTTGGGATACTTGAGCAGCATCGCCACGGTCTCGCGCACCCAGGGCCAGCCAAAGTGGGTCAAACTAAAACGCACATTTGGATGCGTTGCGATTGTGTGCTCAAATGCAAGCGGGTTACTGCGCGAGAGCTCTGCACCCGGCTCCCAAGACATACCGGCATGAAAAACCACCGGCTTGTTATAGCGCTCGCACAGCTCGTAAAGCGGCTCGGCCACGGCATCTTCGGGGGCAAAACCCTGCTTTGCCGGATGCAGGCAAAGCCCCTTTGCCCCCAACTCGGTAAAGGCGCGCTCCAATTCGCCTGCGGCACCGCTCACCTGCGGATCTACGCTCGCAAATCCCCACAGACGATCGGGATGCGCGGCAACCAGCATGGCAATCTGGTCATTGGTGCCAAAGTGCCCTCCGCATGCCGTGGTTACATCGAGCGGCATGAGCACGCTCTTCTGCACGTCGCAGACGTCCATCTCGACTTGAAGCTCATCCCAATCCATAGGGCCCATATGCCCCATACCAAATTCTCGTGACCAAAAACCGAATCCATCAGGCTCATCACCCGGCGTACAGATCTCGCCGTAGAGCATGGGCTGGACCAACATGTCGATAACCATTTCGTACTCCTTTCCAGGCATTTGACCCTAGTACGGCTCAAACGAACCAATCACTCGGGACGACAGCTCAGCGCCCGTCTTCATACACGCCGGAATATCAAGACCATCGATCACGCCCTTGGTAAACCCGGCAATATACGAATCGCCGGCACCCACGGTATTAACGACCCTCTCCGCCGGTACGATCCCGCACTCATAGAAGCGCTCACCGTCATAGGCAATGCTCCCCTTCTCGCCAAGCGTGGCAACCGCAACGCGCGGTCCCAATTCCTGCACGTGGCGTACCCAGTCCCGCAGCTCCGGAGTGTCCTCTTCAAACGACATGAACGCATAATCTACGTAAGGAAAATGAGCCTCGCATGCATATTCGGGATCCTGGCTGAACACCGAGAAGTCCATAACCACCGTCTTGCCCGCATCATGCCATTCGGGCAGGAGGTCCAAACAATTGCCAAACAGGTCGGTATGAATGATGTCATGCTCTAGGATAAACGCCCGGTCATCTTCATTCGGACGATATGTCTCCATTACGCCATCGATTGCCTCGAGATGCACGCGATCGACGCCGTCTTTCAATGCCATGAGCATCACCGAGGTGTCGCCATCCTCCACCCGCAGATGAGAGATATCAAACCCCTCGGCGGCCAGCGCCTCTCCCATCTTGTCTCCGTACTCGTCCTTGCCGACAACCGACACGGCGGATACCGAAACGCCCATTCGTGCAAGATGGATACCCCAGTCAATGCCATTACCAGTCGGATAGAACACGCCGATGTTTTGATAGACGTCCGCACAGCAAAAACCAGCCGCACACGCTTTAATACCCATGGTCTTCTCCAATGTTCAAAAGGGGACCCACCACATGGCGAGCCCCCTTTTCGCGTTTCGCTTATTGTTTTGCATCGGCTGTCCAAGGCCTCATAGCCAGACCGCCGTACGCTTTCTTAAGCTATTCGACGATTGGTGCTCCGTGGCCCCAAGAACCTTCCATGCCGCAGACGGTCGAGGCAAACCCGGCAGCAAAGTCGAGCGCGCGCTCGATGGCCTCGGCGCCACCCTCACCACGCTTGGCGGAATCGAGATAGCACATCAAAAACGAGGTGAGGAACGAGTCGCCCGCCCCCATGGTGTCCTTCATGTCCGTTACCGGTTTAGCCAGCTGGCGGTAATAACGCTCGCCGTCGTAAGCGATGCAGCCCTCGGCGCCCGCCGTAGCCGACACAAAACGCGGACCCAGACCCTTCACCCATGCCAGACGCTCGCGAATCTCGTCCTCACTCGCGGCATCCGCCGCACTAAAGAAAGCAAAATCGACGTAGGGCGCAATCTGCTCGTAGTACTCGTCGGTGGAGTCGTCCGAAAAGTCAAAAGAGACCGTGACGCCCGCAGCCTTCAACTTGGGCAGCTCGCGCTCGGTGAAGCAATAGTTGCCCGAATGAACCACATCGAACTGCTTCATGTACGAAAGGTCAAAGCGATCGAGAACATAGCGCGCATCGCCACGGATACCGCCCTCGTTGGAGCCAAGGAAGACACGGTCACCGTCAACGACGGTCACGCGAGCCGCTCCGTTCTCGCCAATCATCTGCTCGCACTTGTCAAGCTCGATACCCTCATCCTCGAGGCTTGCAATGACATGCTCGGCAGCGGCGTCATTGCCAAAAATGCCCATGTATGCAGAGCGTGCGGCACCGCATTTCTTGGCATAAACGGCGAAGTTCACCGCATTGCCGCCGGGATACATGGTGTGGATATGCTCGTAGCGATCGACGACGTTGTCGCCAAATCCGAGCGCGTTAACGTTAAATGCCATGGCCTTTGCCCCTTCTAGTACTCGACAACACCCATATAGCGACGGAAATCGGGATCGTGATCAAACACCTTGCCGCGTGCAGCACGCAGCTCGCAGTTCATGGCGTAGAACAGCACCGGGTCCAGATAGGCACGGACGCTCGCCGGCACGGCTTCCATACCGTACTCCTTGGCATCGAGCACCATCAGCGTATCGGTATGCGTCTTAAGGAACGCAAGGGCGCGCTCGTCCATAGCACGGCACTCGCTGGAGCCCATCTGCAGGAAGTAAAAAACGCCATCCTGAGTAGCCTCGAAGGGGCCGTGGAAGTACTCGGCAGAGTGGATGTAGCTGCAGTGCTGCCACTGCATCTCCATAAGAGAGCAGATAGCGAAACCGTAGGTCTGGCTAAAGTTGGGACCGCTGCCCAGAATGTAGAAGAACTCGTGCTCCTGGCAAAGCTTGGCAAAACGATCGCCTAGCTCGGCATTTACCTTCTCACGTGCCGGGGGAAGAATCTTATCCATCTCGGCGATACCGGCATACATATCGGCAAGATCGGCGTAGCCCTCCTGCTGATCGAGCAGCTCGGCCGCAAGCGACAGCGAAATGCCAGCGGGGACCTCGGCCTGCGGCACGCCCTCGCCCCACGGGTAGACCCACGTGGTCCACTTGCCGGAGTCAATCTTGGATCCAGCGTTGTCGGTCTGGGCGATCACCGTAGCGCCGGCAGCAAGGGCAATCTCACAGCCCTCGACGACCTCGGGGGTGTTGCCGCTGTGGCTGCAAGCAATGACCAGGGATTTCTCACCCAAGCGGCGCGGGCGCATGATATCAAACTCGCGAGCCGTATAGATATACGAAGCGAAGGTGGTTGCCTCGCGCTGCAGAAGCTCATGAGCCGGGATCAAATCGATCATGGAGCCACCGCAAGCAATCCAGTAGACGCTGTCGAACTTGCCCTTCTCGGCAATTGCCTCTTTGATCAGATCGTGTGCGTTCATATCCAGTTCCTTTCTTGTTTGGTCCGCAATCAATGACGTTGGCTGCGTGGCCGATAGTTGTTTTAGTCAATCAGATATTTCTCGAATGCGGCCATATTCTTGGCATCTGCCGCCGCCGGGTCATCGTAGTAACGACCGTCCGTGATTTCCTGGCCCAGCATGCCGTCAAAACCATGGGCGTTGAGCGTGGCGACGAAGGCGTCCATATCGTGCTTGCCATCGCCCCACACCAGATGGCCATACGGGTCACCGTCGATAAAGTGCATCTCGTGAATTGCCCCATCACCAAAGGCGGCAAACCAGTCCTCGAGCGTCTCGCCTGCAACGCCCATCGCGGTTGTATCAACCATGGGCTGTAAGTACGGGCTCGCGACCTCGTCAATCATGCGCTTCGCATCGGAAACCGTCGTCACAAGGTTGCTCTCCTCGGGACGCAGGCTTTCCATCGTAAGCACCAGACCGTGCTCGCCGGCATACTCCGCCAGAATGGACAAGTGCTCGCGGCTGCGCTTCCAGGCTTCCTCGCGATCCTCGTCCCAGTCGCCCCAGCCCGAGTTGACGGACATACGGTCGCACCCAAGTACCTCGGCAAGCTCAATGCCGTGCTTAAAGTACGCCAGGCTGCGCTGTTCATGCAGCGGCTTGCGTGCGCAGTATTGCCAAGGATAGACAACATTCTCGGGGCACAGAGTACGATACCTAAGCCCACGGTCTGCAGCCTTTTTCGCCAGGACCTCAGCCTCAAAGTAGCCCGTGTGGTCGAGCGTCACATGCGGCTCCGCACACCACAGCTCAATGGACTCAAAGCCCAAACGCTGCTGCGCGTCAAGGAAGTAATCGAGCGACCACATGATGTAGTGGATATTCATGCCCGCAATCTGTTCGCGGCGCAGCGTCGGTTTGGATTCAGACACCTTATGCCTCCTTATTTCGATCGAACACGATTTGTCCGTCCGACATCGTCATATCAACCGCAAGATCGCGTGCGTCGCGATAATCGAGGTCGAACACATCCCGATCGAGCACGCAGATATCGGCAAGCTTGCCAACCTCAAGCGTACCCAGCTCGTCTTCGCGCATCAGATCGTACGCGCCCCCGGCAGTCCAAGCGCGCAAGAGCTCGACAAGCGTCAGCACGTTGGCCTCATTCACGGGCAGTCCATCGTCGAAGTATCCGCCGCACGCGCTGTAGATTGACTCGCCCAGGCTCGGAATCAGCAGCGGCAAATCCGTACCACAGCACACCGTGCATCCGGAATCTTCCATGCCGCGGCGATTCCAGCTGTGTAAAAGTCGCGTCTCGCCAATTTGTCGACGCATCATCGATAGGCAATCCTCGCGCCGGTCCAGCGTCAGAATCTGCGGATAGACCTCGCAAATTCCACCTAACTTGCCAAACTCGACAAGATCGGTCGGGTCAGAGTTCTCGAGATCGGTAATCGCATGGCGGCGAAGCATCCGTCCATGTTCGTCTCGAGGCAGCGAGGCATAGAGCGCCACGGTGCGACGAACGGCGCCATCTCCCTGGCAATGCAAGGAATATCGGAAGCCGTCAGCATCAATTGCACGTAGCTCGTTCTCAATCAGATCCCACTCGGGCTCCTCGACGACCGTCTTGCCGGCGGCTCCCGCATCGGCCGTGTCCTCATAGGGGTCAATCATCTCGGCAAGCCCCGCCCATACGCCGCGATCGGTCATACGGTTGAAGCCAGAAAAACGAACGAACGGTCCCCGGAAGCGCTCTCGTGCCTCGCGGGCATATGCCAGATTTGCACCAGCGCCCACCGGCTGCGACATCATAGAGACGCGAACCGTCAGCTCACCAGATTCCTCACGGCGAGCCATTTCGTCGGCAAAGCCGTAGTAGTCATCAAACGCCATCTCCTTGATGGCGGTAACGCCGCGCTCGTTAAGCATGCTCATGTAGTCCGAATACCCCGCACGTACCTCGGGCAGCGCGAGGAAATCGCTCATCATGCGCCAGATCTTCTCGGCATAGCACGCCTGCGGTGTAAAGCCGTATCGCGCACTGGCGGCAGCATTGAGAACGCAGGTCTCCGCACCCGGTGTAAAGCAGACGACAGGGATATCGCCAAAACAATCGTCAAACACAGCCGCCGTATTTGCGTTCTCGGCATCCGATGCCAGCGTTTCGGGTAGGTTGTGGCCAAAAGCCGCCGCGCAATCCGGATGATCTTCTTTCCATGCACGCAAGAGCGACACGGCCTCTTTGGCATCGGCGACGCCGGACAGATCAGACCCCAACGTCCGCAGCGCCCAGCCCGTATAGAAGGTATGCACATCGATCAGGCCAGGCATGACGGTGCGGTCGCCCAGGTCAACTACCTCGTCCGCTTGGGTCAAATACGAAGCTACCTCACACTTGGTGCCAACAGCCTCAATTCGATTGCCACGGACCGCTACGAAACCTTCAAACGGCAGGTCCCCCGTACCGGTAAAGACGCTCTTAGACGTCAGGACCGTCAAACGATCAGACATCACAACCACCTACACCGGAAGCATGCCAGAGATTGCCGTTACGATCAGGCCAAAGACGACCATGAAAATGAAGAACTTCCAAATGGTCTTCCACCATTGGCCAAACGAGATCTTTGCCACGGCAAGGCCGGCGACCGTCATGCCCGCCACGGGACTGATGGTGTTGATGGTCTGATTAGCAAACTGGAGCGCGGTAACGGCTGCCTCGGGATTGAGGCCCATAAGCTCGGTCAGGGGGCCCATAACAGGCATGGTGAGCGCCGCCAGGCCAGAACTCGAGGGAACCAGCAAAGAGAGCAGGCCAAGGACGATATACATAAACGTGGTGTAGACGGCGGCGGGTGCACCGGCGAGCGCAGTAGCGAGCGCCTGGAGAATGGTGTCGATGATCATGCCGCCCTCGGCGATGACCAGAATACCGCGAGCGATACCAATAACGATGGCGGCGTACGCAAAGTCGGCGAGACCTTTAACGAACTCCTCAGCAATCGTCTGCTGGTCAAGACCGCCCAGGATACCGGCAAGCAAGCCCATGCCAAGGAACACGGCGGAAATCTCATTCATGTACCAACCCTGGGTAACAAGACCCCAGACGATAATGCCCATACCGCAAGCAAAATCGATAAGCACGAGCTTCTGACGGATAGTGAACTCTTCCTCGATGGAGGCATCGGTCACGGAAAACTCGATACGCTTGAGCTTATCGTCCTCGTGCGTAATGGACGACTCGGGGTTTTTCTTGACGCGCATGGCGTAGCGCATGGCCCATGCGATACCGACGGCAGTGAAGATGACCCAAGAAACGGCGCGCAGCCACAGTTGCGGATTGCCCTCGATGCCGATAATGCCCTGTGCGATCAAGACGTTAAACGGGTCGATGGTCGAAGCACAATATCCCAGGTTAGGACCAAGGAAGCAGATGATGAATGCCGTCATCGAGTCATAACCGATACCCATCATGATGGGAATGAAGATGGCATAGAACGGCAGGGCTTCCTCAGACATACCAAACGTAGTGCCGCAAATGGACAGCAACGTCATCGTGATGGGAATGATGAGGATGTCCTTGTTCTTGAGCTTTTTAATCACACGGCTCATGCCGGCATTCAAAGCGTTGGTCTTGGTGATGATTGCGAACGATCCGCCAATCAATAAGACGAACGCAACGACGTCGGCAGCCTCTTGGATGCCCTTAGTGGGCGCTTGCAGGACCGCGAAGATATCCTGACCCAGATTGATGGTCTCGCCGGTCTCGGAATCGGTGTAGTTCTTATCGACCTGTTCATAGGTTCCAGCAACGGCGACTTCACGCTCGCCCGCCGCTGTCGAAATCGTCTTGCGCTGATACTGACCAGAGGGAACGATCCAAGTCAGGACCGCAAAGACAACGATCAGCAAGAACATGATCGTATAGACATGCGGTAATTTGAACTTAAAACGTCTGTTTGTCTTCTTCGCCTTCGTATCTGACATAGATACCTCCAAAGAACTCGAGACTGCATCGCATCTCGCTTCAACGTTTGCACAAGGCAAACGTTCTATGACGTTCTATAGATTACCAGCAGCTTTTCTCGTCATCAAGATAATTTCAAACTGATTGCCGCAACGCGGTTGAACGGTTGCGTTTGCGCCGTGAACGGTATGGAAACGCCCGGTGAGATGATCCACCGGGCGTCTCCATTCGCAATGTCCTAGATGTCAAAAACGTAGCGAGACCCAACGATCCGCTGACGACCGATGATAAACGGCCGCCGCTGCTCATCAAAGAAGAAGGCTTCCATATAAAACAAGGGTTCGCCAACGGGAACCGCCAGCAACCGAGCGACCTCGGGCGATGCGCACGCGATCTCGAGCGTGCACGGGTCGGTAAACGCAGGCGTCCGCCCCGTCCGGTTGCGCACGAACTCAAAAATGGATTGGTTAGATAGAGGCGCCGTTGATAGATAGGCGTTGTCCTCGTAAACGTATATGTTGTTCTCAAGCATGACAGGGACGCCATCGGCAGTACGCACGCGCTCAACGCAAATCAAGTCAGTTCCAACGGGAACACCAAAGAACTGTGCTTCGGTGGAATCCGCCGGCAGTATCTTTCTCGAAATGACACACGCCCCCGGTTCCATTCCGTTAGCGCGGCATGCGTCCGAAAAACTCTGGACGTCATCCTTCTGGCGAATCTTGCGCTTGAGCTTGGGGGCATTGACAAACGTGCCTTTCCCCTGTCGCTTCGTTAGATAGCCCTGTTGGACGAGCTCCTCAATAGCGCGTCGCACGGTAACGCGGCCAACTTTATAGCTCTCAGCCAATTCGAATTCGTTGGGTATCCGCGCACCTGCCTTGTAGGCACCGGAGTTGATTTCGTTTTTAATGATATCAATGACCTGTTGGTACAGCGGTATCGCTGCTTTACCGTCAGTTAGCCCTTCAGTCGGTGGCATATACCCTCTCCCAGCGCAATTACGTCTAAAACGGGCTTAAGGGCATTCAACAAGTCCTTAAGCCCGCATTAGCTTAAAGTATGCTAGGTGTCGCACCAAAATGTCGGGTATTTACTCATCGGACCCGAAAAACGCGCAACTAACGCGCTCTTACGCGAGTTCCAGCAGGTCCGGCAGCTGATCGATAATCTTATCCGCGGCGTCCTGACTAAAGCCAAAGCGCTCCTCGCGCTTGGCGATGACTGTCAGACCGGCGCGCTTGCCGGCAGTGATGCCAGGCACCGAATCCTCAACGCAGCAGCAGCGATTCGCGGGCAGCCCCAGCAGGTCCAGCGCATGCAGGTAGATGTCGGGCTCGGGCTTACTCTCCTTAAACTGCTCGCCGCTCACCACATACTCAAAGGCATCCGACAGCCCGCACGCGTTGAGCACTTCCTCGATGCTATCCATGGGAGACGAGCTGGCAAGCGCCACGCGAACGCCACGGCGCGGCAGCTCTCGAATCGTATCCACAGCGCCTGGGTTAATCAAAGCCTGATAGTCGCGCGGACGCTTATGCGCCCACTCGTCCCAACGGGCCAACGCTTCCTCGCCAGTGAAATGCCCCTTACCGGCGCGCTCAAACCAATCGACCAGCATATGCAAGAAGAACTGATGCGAGGTACCGACTTGCCCATTCAACTCCTCTTGAGTCAGGTTAAGCCCAAGCTCCTTGGCAAACGCGGCAGTCTCGCCCAGGTAGTAATACTCGGTATCGACAATGACACCGTCCATGTCAAAGATAACGGCGTCGAACGGAAATGCGGACACGGCACCCTCCCTAACAAAAGGGCGCCCGCAAGCAGGCGCCCAAACCATGCATTAATCGGCGATTCTAACCCAGCAGCTTATCCAGCGCCACTGCAATACCGTCTTCGTTGTTATTGGCGGTTACCATCTGGGCAACTGCCTTAACCTCATCGACGGCGTTGCCCATGGCAACACCGGTGCCGGCCCACTCAATCATGGACTTGTCGTTCTGGCCGTCGCCAAACGAGACGACCTCGCTGGCATCGATACCGAGCTTGGGCAGGGCACCCTCGAGCGCACGGGCTTTGTCGATACCGGGCGCCGTGTACTCAAAGTACCAGTCGGCCGTAAACATGCCCGAAAGCGTCTGGGTAAAGGGCGCATACATCTCCTCGTAATGCGCCTGCAGGTAGGTCGGATCACCCGCCGTCAGCAGCTTGTCCACGGGATAAGTGTCCACGACCTCATGCAAGCTCTCGACCTCGCGAATCTTAAGATCGCACGCATCGCGCTCATACTTGACGATATTCTTCTGCGAACCGTCCGGCAGTGTGATCATGCAATGGTACGAGTCCTCGACGTGCAAATCGCGACCGAGCGAAATCATAGGGATCACGTCATAGTTTTGCAGATGATCAATCAGACGGTGCAGTTCGTCAGCCGGCATGGCCTGGTCAAAAAGGACCTCATCGGTCTGAGCGTCGACCACGTGCGCGCCATTAAAGGCAACTAGCAGACCGTCATGGTTTTGAAGGTCGAGCTCCTGCGCCAAGGCGTGCAACCCCCATGCGGGACGGCCCGAAGCCAAGATGAGCTTAATGCCCGACTCCTGCGCCGCGAGTAGCTTCTCGCGCGTACGCGGGCTGATGACCTTTTGGTCGTTGGTGAGCGTACCGTCGATATCCATTGCGATGGCTTTGATTGCCATATATGCCTCCCTGTCATTGAACAACCTTGCCTGAGTCATCATACAGAACACCCACGGCGGCGCTGTTTACAACGGGAAAATGTCATATTGTCCCAAACATGAACGGCGCGCCTTCGACGATTGCGATGCCCATCGAGGCGCCTCCCGATACATTCCATCCTATCCAAATAGCAAGGGGCCCGTATCCCAACGGATACGGGCCCCTTTCAGCCATAAGCCAACTCGGCCGTAAAAACTACTTGCGATGAGCGCGATAGAACTCGATGAGCGCCTGGGTCGAAGCGTCCTGCTCGGCCTTGGCGGCGTCGTCGTGGAAGGCCGGGGTGATCTGCTTGGCAAGCTGCTTGCCCAGCTCGACGCCCCACTGGTCGTAGGAGTCGATGCCCCAGACCGTGCCCTCGACAAACGTGATGTGCTCGTACAGGGCGATGAGCTCGCCGACTGCGAACGGGGTCAGCGTGTCGCCGAAGATCGAGGTCGTCGGACGGTTGCCCTCAAAGCAGCGGGCCGGGACGATCTGCTCGGGCGTGCCCTCGGCACGAACCTCGGCGGCCGTCTTACCAAAGGCGAGCGCCTTGGTCTGGGCCAGGAAGTTGCCCAGGAACAGCTCGTGGACGTCCTGGCCGCTGTCGGTTGCGGGGTTGGCAGTGTTGGCGAAAGCGATAAAGTCGGCCGGGACCACCACGGTGCCCTGGTGCAGCAGCTGGTAGAAGGCGTGCTGACCGTTGGTACCGGGCTCGCCCCAGAAGATCTCACCGGTATCGGAGGTCACAGCGCTGCCGTCCCAGCGGACGTGCTTGCCGTTGGACTCCATGGTGAGCTGTTGCAGGTAGGCCGGGAAGCGGTGCAGATACTGGCAGTACGGCAGCACGGCGTGGCTCTTGGAACCGAAGAAGTTGACGTACCAGACGTTGAGCAGGCCCATCAGCGCGACGGCGTTGTTCTCGAGCGGGGTGTTGCAGAAGTACTCGTCGATGGCGTGGAAGCCCTCAAGGAACTGCTGGAAGCGCTCGGGGCCGAGCACGACGATCAGCGACAGACCCACGGCGGAGTCGACGGAATAGCGGCCGCCGACCCAGTTCCAAAAACCGAAGGCGTTGGCGGGGTCGATACCGAAGGCCTCGACCTTTTCGAGCGCGGTGGAAACGGCAACGAAGTGCTTTGCCACGGCCTCGGCGTTCTGCTCATCGGAGCCATCGATGACGCCCTGAGCCTTGAGCTGCTCGAGCATCCAGGTCTTGACCTCGCGGGCGTTGGTGAGGGTCTCGAGCGTGGCGAAGGTCTTGGAGACGATGATCACGAGCGTGGTCTCGGGATCCAGACCCTTGAGCTTCTCGGCCTGGTCGTTGGGATCGATGTTGGAGATATAGCGGCAATCGATACCGGCGTCGGCATAGGGACGCAGGGCCTCGTAAGCCATGACCGGGCCCAGATCGGAGCCGCCGATGCCGATGGACACCAGGTGCTCGATCTTTTTGCCGGTAACACCCTTCCACTCACCGGAGCGCACGCGCTCGGCGAAGGCATACATGCGGTCGAGAACCTCGTGCACGTCGGCGACGACGTCCTGGCCGTCGACGATGAGTTGGCCCTTCTCGCTTGCCGGGCGGCGCAGCGCGGTGTGCAGGACGGCGCGGTCCTCGGTGGTGTTGATGTGCTCGCCGGAGAACATGGCGTCGCGGCGCTCCTCGAGCTTCACCTCGCGGGCAAGATCGCACAGCAGCTTGACGGTCTCATCAGTCACCAGGTTCTTGGACAGGTCGAAGTGCAGGTCACCGGCGTCAAAGCTCAGCTTGTTCACGCGCTCGGCATCGGCGGCGAACCAGGCCTTGAGGTCGATACCCTCGGCCTCGAGCTTCTCCTGATGGGCCTCGAGCGCCTTCCAAGCGGCAGTCGACGTAGCATCGATAGGTGCGGCAACAGTTGCCATAGAGTCCTCCTCAGCATACGGGCGCACGCCTCCATGCGCCCGGACATTCAGATGCCACTATTCTAGCGCAGGTCAAGACTATAATCAGCGAGCGTTGCCAATCGGCCCCCAAACGGCAACCGACCAAAAAGGGACAGGTTTAATTTGGCAGGTCAAACGCTTTACCAATCAAAAATAACCTATCCCTTTATGCCAAATATTAGGCCGCAGCGCAGACGCTACCGAGCAACTCACGCAGAGGAGACCCGATGCCCTCCAGCAGTTCGGGCGCGATGATGGCAAAAACGGGAACCTCGCCGGCCCCCACGACGGCAGGCACCTTGCCCTCCGAGACGATACATCCATAAGGGACAAAACCGTCTTCGCCGACATCGAGCGCCGCCATGCGACGGGCGAGCTCGCGCGCAAAGCCGGCAGTATCGGCATCGCCAATCGCCAAGACAAAGTCCACGCCTTCGTCGGTCGCCAGGGCCACGGCTTCGTCGATCAGCTCATCTCCTCCGTCGCCTTCAACCGAGCCGCAGCGGAAAAGCACGCGCTCGAGCAGGGCGCGATCGAGCGAGCCCAGCGCCGCCGAAACGAGCTCATCACGCGTGTGCTTGTCGCCTCCCAGCACGACCAGTGCCTTGGTGCCGCCATAGTGGGCAACCAATCGCCCGCACCAGCGAGCCACATCCCCATCCGCAACCAAGCGCGTCGGCATACCAAACCCATAGTTGACCATTATCCCCACAACCCTTCCGTGCTTTATGGTGGTATCAATCGTTAGCCTCATGCTACGAAGCGAGCTTTTCCGAGCTGTTTCGCGTTCTTTAGGGCTGCGTTAAAAACCCGATGCAACCGCACGACCATACCTGCCAAATAGGGACAGGTTTTGACGGTGTCCGGTCGAGCAGGTATTATCGAACAGGTATTCGATAAGAACATGTGTTTGATGGGAGGCTCGGATGGAGCACGAGCAGCACACCTACATCTGCATCGACCTCAAGACGTTTTATGCCAGCGTCGAGTGCGTCGATCGTGGGCTCGATCCGCTCACCACCAACCTGGTCGTTGCCGACGAATCGCGCGGACGCACGACCATCTGTCTCGCTATCACGCAGACCATGAAGGACCTCGGGATACACAACCGCTGCCGTCTATTCGAGATTCCCGACGGCATCGACTACATCAAAGCAGTGCCGCGCATGCAACACTACATGGAGGTGTCGGCGCAAATCTACGGCGTCTATCTGGAATACGTCAGCCCCCAGGACGTGCACGTCTACTCCATCGATGAGTGCTTTATCGACGTGACGCCCTATCTGGACCTTTATCACACCGATGCCGAAGGGTTCGCCTGCATGTTGCGCGACGAGGTCTTGGGGCGCACCGGCATCACGGCGACGGTCGGTATCGGCCCCAACCTATTCCAGGCCAAGGTGGCGCTCGACATCACCGCCAAGCACGTAGCCAGCCGCATTGGCGTACTCGACGACGAGATCTTTCGCAAGGAGATCTGGCCCCATCGCCCCATCACCGACATCTGGGGCATCGGCCCCGGCGTGGCGGCCCGTCTCGAGAAATACGGCGTCTACGACCTGATGGGCGTCGCCGCACTCGACGAGAACCTGCTCTACGACGAACTCGGCGTCAACGCCGAATATCTCATCGACCACGCCTTCGGGCGCGAGCCGACAACCATCGCCGATATCCAAGCCTATCGCCCGCAAGCGACCTCGACCACCACAGGACAGGTGCTCTCGAAGGGCTATGCCTACGAGCAGGCCTACACCGTCTTGCGCGAAATGGTCGACAACGCCGTGTTGGATCTAGTCGATAAGCACGTGGTCTGCGACAGCATCTCGCTCTTTGTGGGCTACGCGAGCGAGCGCGCCGACATACGCCGGCTCAACGCCAGCGGCACGGCGCAGTATATAGACGGCTGCGGACACTTGCGCTCGAGCACCTCGGGCATCGAGCCCGCAGCGACCGACGGCCCCGAGCTCGCGCCCCGTGCTCCCAAGCCCGTCCAGCGCGATGACGAACGGCGCCGTCTGGTGCGCGAGGCGCAGGCAATCGATGGCATCTTTGTAGGAGAGCATGGCGGCAAACCGCGCGGTGGCTATGCCGCACTCTTTGCGCACTCCAACGCCTCGCGCAAGCTGCCCGAGCGCACCAATTCGTTTAAGAAGATCATGGGCTATTTCGATGAGCTCTGGGCGCAGACGGTCGATCCCAAACGACCGGTCAAGCGCATCAACCTGGGCTTTGGCAATCTCATGCCCGAGGAATTTGCCACCGTCGATCTGTTCAGCGATGCCGAGGCCGATGAGCGAGAGCGCGACCTGGCACGCGCCGTGTTGGCCGTGAAAGGCAAGTACGGCAAAAACGCCCTGGTCAAGGGATTGAGCTTCACCGCTGGCGCCACCGCACGCGAACGCAACGACCAGGTAGGAGGACACCGTGCCTAAGCCCAAGCAGCCCATGCGCCCGCCGACCGCTTTCGAGCGCCTGGCGGATCCCGAGGGAAGACGCCGCGCCGCCGACCCCAACCTTACCGCCAACGGCGCCGTTCGCGCCGGCCGTGCCGCGCAGTTTATGCCCTTTGCCGCCCTCACGGGATACTACGAGCTCGTACGTAAGCAAGAAATCACTGCCGAGCCCAAATGCGAACTCACGGAAGAAAAAGCCCTCGAGCTTTCGAAAAAGCTCGAGGGCCTCAAACGTGGCGACTTGGTCCGCGTCACCTATTACGACACGTACGGCTACCGTAGCCGTACCAGCATTCTCGACGAAGTGCTCCCCGCATTCAAGCTGCTCAAGCTCAGGGATATCGCCATTGACTTCGACAACATCCAAGACGTCGAGCTGCGAGGCAGGGCCTAGGTGCAAGCGCATGCCAAAAACGAAGCCTACAGCTTCATGACGTAATAGCCCGCGCCCTTCACCGCGGCCTCAAGTGCCTCGCGGTCAATCGGATGTTTTGAGCGCACACGCGCCGTGTGGTCAGCAAACGAAACCGTGGTCCACACGCCATCCAGCGCATTGAGGGCATTCTCAACGTTTTGAGCGCACCCATCGCAGCTCATGCCGCCAATGAGCAACTCATCGCAGTAGGGGTAGTGCGATTCGTCGGTATCGGCCACCGCGACTCTCTTGGTCTTTTTGCCACTCGCGCCATCGCTGCAGCAGCTCTTTCCACGTGTCGAAGCGGCGATGCGGCGCAGCCCAAAGAACATGCCGACGGCAATTATGGCCAATACGATGATATTTGCAGGGTTAAGCAGACCTTCCATGCGCTCCCTTTCCTTATGGTCCATTTCAGCGATACCCCCATGGGGTGTCACCATCCTACCCCAAACTCATGTCAGTTCGGTCAATTAGTTTCCCTTTTCAAACTTTTTTGTTGACCATGGCTTACTTTCGTGTATAAGTTTTCCTAGGCTAACAGTTTAGATCCGTAAGGAGCAACGTGACCCGGACCATTGACATCCCGACGTTTCAGGCGGCACTCGTGCGCAACTGCTCCCCCACGCTCGCGGGCATCAAGCCCGCTTCGCTCTTTACCTATCCCGGCGTCTACGCCCGTCAAGATGGCTCGAGCGCAACCGCGGCAATCGAAGATCGTCGAACGCGTCTGCTCAACGTTATCGCTCAGTGCAATCACGAGCTCGATCCGCTCGGCATCCACTTGAGCGTTTTGGTCTGGCGACCTTGTGGGGCGCTCGTCTACGCATACTGCCCCGCGGACCTCATGCACTACCTATCCGACCCCCGAGCCGCAAGCGCGCTCGCCGCCGAAGGCTACGATATCCGCGACCTGCCCTCATCCCTCGTGCATCTCGCCGCGCGTATCACGCAGGCCAGCAGCAATGCCGCAGAAAGCGCTTATGGCGACAGCCTTTGCGCACTCGCCCAAGATAGGCCTTGCGATAAGGGTTGCACCTGCGAGTTCCCCCACGAAATTGGCTACTTTTTGGGCTATCCCTACGAAGACGTGCATCAGTTTATCGTCCAGCATGGCGAAAACTACAAGGTCTTTGGCGCCTGGAAGGTCTACACGAATGTCGAGCAGGCGCTCACGACCTTCGACTCCTATCGCGCCTGCACGCAATACCTCACCTATGTCTATCAGCAGGGCTACAGCCTGGCACAACTTGCCCAGGCAACCCGATAGAACGTATAAACCGCGGCCGCGTGCCGCACAACCGAAAGGACTCAACATGAGCAAGATTGCCGTCGTCTATTGGAGCGGTACGGGTAACACCGAAGCCATGGCCAACTTCGTCGCCGAGGGCGCGACGTCAGCCGGAGCCGAGGCAGAGGCTATCTCCTGCGCCGACTTCTCCGCCGACAAGGCCGCCGAATATGATGCCTTCGCCTTCGGCTGCCCCGCCATGGGCTCCGAGGAACTCGAGTACGATGAGTTCCAGCCGATGTGGGATGAGGTCAAGGAGACCCTCGGCGACAAGAAGGTCGTCCTCTTTGGCTCCTATTCGTGGGCCGAGGGCGAGTGGATGGACAACTGGAAGGCCGACGCCGACGAGGCCGGCGTCAACGTCGTGGACTCCGTCATTTGCTACGATGCGCCCGACGATGAGGGCGAGGCGGCCTGCAAGGCCCTCAGAGCCGAGCTGGCCTAGCAGCGCCACGCGCCTCATCGAATCGGGCCCATCTCAAAACACGACTGCACCCTACAAAAGCGGAGGCTGGAATCAATCCAGCCCCCGCTTTCCGTAAGGATAGCTTTGCAAAGCAGCTACGAGATATTGCCCAAGAACGCCTTGGTGCGCTCGCTCTTGGGGTGGTCGAAGACCTCGCTCGGCGTACCCTCTTCCACAATGACGCCGCCGTCCATAAAGACGACGCGGTCGGCGACATCGCGGGCAAAGCCCATCTCGTGCGTCACGACGATCATGGTCATGCCGTCGCGCGCCAAGTCGCGCATGACGCCCAGGACGTCGCGCACGAGCTCGGGGTCGAGCGCGGACGTGGCCTCATCAAAAAGCATCACGTGCGGGTTCATCGACAGGGCGCGGGCGATGGCCACGCGCTGTTGCTGGCCGCCCGAAAGCTGGCTCGGCATAAAATCGATGCGCTCGGCCAGACCGACCTTGGTGAGTTCCTCGACGGCAATCTTCTCGGCCTCTTCCTTGCTGCGCTTGAGCACCTTTTGCTGCGCAAGCATGACGTTCTTTTTGACCGACAGGTGCGGGAACAGGTTGAACTGCTGAAAGACCATGCCCAGGTGTGTACGCACTTTGTTGAGGTCGACACCCTTGGCGCACACATCCACGCCCTCAACGATAATCGAGCCACTCGTGGGATGCTCCAGACGATTGATGCAGCGAAGCATCGTCGACTTGCCCGAGCCCGAAGGACCCAGGACTACGACGACCTCGCCCTTGTGCACATCCAGATCGATATCGCGCAGGACCACGTTATCGCCAAAGGCCTTCTGGAGGTTCTTGATGCTGACGACGACCTCGTTCGAGTTATTGGTTTCGCTCATGATAGGACCTCCTTACAGACCGGCGATGTGATCGGCGGGCGTCGCGACGACCTGTCCGGCGCTCTTGGCGGGACGCTTCTTCTTGGTTTCGGCCGTCCCCAGAAGCCTCGCCTCAAGACCACTCACCAAGCGCGCAAGCGGCAGCGTAATGACCAGGTAGAACAGGGCGGCAACCACATACGGCGTGATGGAGCCCGTCGTGGCCACGATGGTGCGGGCGTTCATGACGATCTCGACCACGCCCACGGCGGCGAGCAGCGACGTATCCTTGTAGAGCAGGATAAACTCGCTGGTCAGCGTAGGCAGGACATTGCGGAACGTCTGCGGGATCATCACGTAGAGCAGCGTCTGGAAGGCATTCATGCCCAGCGAGCGGGCAGCCTCGTTTTGACCCTTGGGGATCGACTGAATACCGGCACGGAAGATCTCGCACAGGTACGCAGACGAGTTCATGGCCATGACGATGACGCCCAGGACATAGTCGTCCACCTTGACGCCGGCCAGCGGCAGGCCAAAGAACGCGATATAGATCTGCAGGAACGCCGGCGTGCCGCGGATGATATTCACGTAGATGCCGGCGAGGCAGCGCAGGATGCGCGACTTGGAGATGCGCATGAGCGACAGGGCGAAACCAAAGGGAATTGCCAGCGGAAACGCCACGAGCACGATCGAGAGCGACATGAGGAAGCCTTTGAAGACGATCGGCAGGCTCTGGACCAAAATGACCGGGTTCAGGAACAGGCGCAGGAACATGTTGGAATTCCATGCCTCGACCCACGGCTGCTCCTTAAGGTCGGCCAGGAAGTTATCGAATGCCGTCACGCCCTTGATCTCCACCGACGGAATCTTGGAGATCTTCTTGGTCGAACCATCGGCCAAAGTGTAGGTGCCGCTAAAGGCCTCGTCGCCGCCCTCGACGGGGAAGGTCACGCCGTAGACCTCGACACGGAAATAACCGCCGGCGGGCGCCGTCTCACCAAAATCGATCTTGAGCGTCTGACCATCGACCTTGCACGTGGGCTTCATGGGCGTACGGTCCATAAGGTCATCGCCCGAGAGCATCGTCAGACGCGTGTCGTCCGCACCAAAGGTCGTGCCATCGACAAACGTCAGCGAAAGACCGCTCAGCTCCTCATCGGCATCGGCCTGGACCTCCCAGGTGATACGAGTCTCGGTGCCACCGACCACGTCGCTACCCGAACCGGTATTGGGTCGGGCGGTGATCTTTGCGGTCTCAAGTGCCTGAGCAGTCGAGGGCACGCAGGCCCCCGCGCATACCAGGGCGAGCGCCACAGCCAGGGCACAGGCCAGCTTTTGGAGCATCGAGGGCAGTGGATGGCTCTTGCCCATGGCTCCTTGGTTCAATCGAGACAAGGTGGCTCCTAACGTTTAAGTTGCCGACATAACGGGGCGGGATGACGCCCATTCAAGAAACGCAAAGGCCCTCTCCGCCAAAACGGAAAGGGCCCGCGTGCAATCAAGTAGCTATTTTACTTGATGTTGTACTTGGCCATAAGGGCGTCAACGGTACCGTCATCGATCAGGTCCTTGATGGCCTGGTTGACGTCGTCCTTGAGCTTAGTGTTGCCCTGGTTGATGGCGATGGCGTACTCCTCGCCGGTGCTGATCTGCTTGATGGTCTGGCAGGTGTTGAACTGCTCGGCGGTCAGCTGGCTGGCGACGGAGCGGTTGGTCACCACGGCGTCACCCTTATCGGACTGCAGGGCGCTAAAGCACTCGGTGGCGTCCTTGTAGGGAACAATCTTGGCCTTGGGGAAGTTCTCCTGGGCAAAGGCCTCGGCGGTCGAGCCAGACTGGACGATGATGGTAGCGTCGGCGTTGTTGAGCTTCTCGCTGTAGTTGTCGGCCGTGATGTCGGTGTTATCGACCTTGGTCACGATAGCCTGATCGTCCATGTAGTAGGAATCAGAGAAAGTGACTTCCTTCTCACGCTCGGGCGTGTCGGTGATAGCCGCGATGGAAACGTCATACTTGGCGCCCGAAGCGACGCCCGGAACCAGCGTGTCAAAGTCATTGTTGACATACTCGACATCCAGGCCCAGCTTGTCGCCGATAGCCTTGATGAGCTCAAGGTCAAAGCCCTGATAATCGCCGTTGTCATCCTTGTACTCAAACGGAGCGTACTCGGCAGAGGTGCCGACGGTGAGCGTACCGTCCTTGACGAGTGCATACTCCTTGGAGCCGTCGACCTTCTCGACCTTCGCGTTGTCAGAGCTGCTGGAACCGGCATCGGAACCAGAGGTGGCGTTGGACGAACCACAGCCCGTCAGTGCAAGAGCGAGCGCCATGGCGCCCGTGGCTGCAAACGCGCCAAGCTTCTTGAGCTTCATAATCAGTCTCCTTCCAGTGACCCCGTTTGATTCAGAGGTCTGCAAAAACTGTTGGCTATTATGCACCCGGAATTACGAATCTGCAATGAGAAAACTGATTGAAACAAACCCATAACGTGAATGGAATACTCCACTTAGCAACAGTCATTACTGCTGCAATGACCTTAACAGTTTGATTTCAGCTGCATAACCTGCAAGTTCGTTCGGCGTCTCCAAAATAAATGGAAGTGCACGCAAGCGGCTATTCGATACAATATTCTGCATAACCTGCATACCGCCACCAAACTCTTCACTACCCAGGTAGCCCTTGCCGATGCACTCGTGGCGATCCTTATGGGCGCCGCAGGGGTTCTTGGAGTCATTGATATGCACGGCGCGCAAGCGCTCGATACCCACCACGCGGTCGAACTCGTCGAGTACGCCGTCCAGGTCATGGATGATGTCGTAGCCAGCATCGCTCACATGGCAGGTGTCCAAACAAACGCCCAGCTTATCGGACAGCTCCGGGCACTTGGCGGCAACGCCCTCGATAATGCGCGCCAGCTCTTCAAAGCTACGGCCCACCTCGGTGCCCTTGCCCGCCATGGTCTCAAGCAATACCGTCGTCTGCTGTCCCTCAAACATCACCTGGCACAGCGTGTCGACAATCATCTGAATGCCGGCGTCTGCCCCCTGTCCCACATGCGCACCGGGATGGAAGTTGTAGTAGTTGCCGGGCAGTGCTTCCAGACGCTGCAAATCTTCCGCCATAGCCTCCAAGGCAAACTCGCGCGCTCGCTCCTTAGCGGAGCAGGGGTTATAGGTATACGGGGCATGCGCCACCAGCGGTCCAAAGTCGTTTTGCGCCATAAGCTCGCGCAGAGCCGCCACGTCATCCATGTCAAGGTCTTTTGCCTTGCCACCGCGCGGGTTGCGCGTAAAGAACGCAAAGGTATTGGCGCCAATGGACAACGCCGTCTCCCCCATCGCCCGATAGCCCTTCGTCGTCGAAAGATGACACCCGATCGTCAGCATCTCCAACTCCCCCTCATCAGTTGCGGTGAAATACGGTCTATTGGTGCCTTATTTTGGCGCAAACAGACCGTATTCCACCGCAAGATATAAAAGGGGCATCAGGGGCAAGGTCCGCCGAGCCCCCTTGAGCACCAGCACCGCAGCCTAGAGCGTCAAGCGAATCGCATCGATTATCTGCGCGCAGCGCTGCGTGGCGGCAAGAGGCATAACGGGGCTTTCAAGCTCTCCCGTCTGGACGAGCTGCGTCGCATGCTGAATTTCGCCGTAGAAATCATCGACATCAAACGGGGCATTAATTTCGAGCATTCGTCCGTCGGAGTACTTCACATGGGCGAGCTCGGAGCGATGAAGGCGCTCGATTTCCACCGAACCCCGTTCGCAAGCAATCATTAAGCGGCTTTCATATGCTGCTTTGCCGTCGCACACCATATGAATGGGTATACCGCCGACACTCATATGGATCTCATCGGCCCAATCCACGCGGCCGCCTAATACGTCACGCCAGCGAACTTCACGAGACGAAACATCGCACGCACCCGCAAGCAGATCCTCAAACCACCCGACCGCATAGCAGCCCATGTCATATAGACAGCCACCCTGCAACGGATCGAGCAGATAACTCGAAGGGGACTCACCATAATCGAGTTTTTGCACGCTTTCGATCGAGACGATACAGCCGAGCTCGCCCGACGCAAGCAAACCCTTCACGCGAGTATGCATCGGACAAAACCGATTTTTCATCGCCTCCATAAACGGCACACCGCACTCACGGGAAACAGAGGCGATCGCATGGGCCTCTTCTTCATTCAAAACGGCCGGCTTTTCGCACAGCACGGCCTTTCCCGCGCGCAGTGCCCGACAAGCCCAATGCGCATGCATGCCATGCGGAATAGCCAAGTAGATTGCATCGACATCGGGATCGGCAATCAACGCATCATAAGCCGCATCGCCGCTATCGTCAGCCGTGGCATAACTGTGCGCGGCATCAATCGAAAACGCTCGACAAAATTCCTCGACATGTGCAGGAGTGCGGCCGGCCGCAGCCACCAGCCGTGCCTCGTCGACCTTCTTGAGCGACGATGCAAATCGATGCGAAATGTGCCCAGCGCCCAAAACGCCCCAACGAACCTCACGCAAATCATCACATGAATCCCGATGGCCCACGACAGCCCCCTTCAGTTGCGACGAAATAGTTCCTGCTATCGCCCTATTCTGCCGCAAACAGGAACTATTCCATCACAAGATATAAAAGGGTCATGAGGAGCGAGTTTTGCTGAAGACTTTAAGCGCGGCCGTTACGGGGCCAGGCTGGAAACGTCGGCGCGCGTCGTCGAGACGCTCGGGGATATCGATGTGTTGCGGGCAGTGACGCGCACATTTGCCGCACTTGACGCAATTGCTCACGAGCTTGGGCTCGCTCGTGCGCACCGCGCTCGCCGTAAAGTATTGCGACAGCCCCGTAAACCAGCTGTGCGCATAGCTCGCGTTGTAAGCGGCAAAGCAGCCGGGAATGTTAATACCCTTGGGACATGGCATGCGGTAGCCGCATCCCGTGCAGGGCACGCGATTCGATTTTTCAAACTCCGCCAGCACGCGTGCGATGGTATCGAGCTGCTCTGTCGTCATCGAATTCGGCAGTGCGCGATCCGCCAATGCCGCGTTCTCGTCCACCTGTGCGGTATCGGTCATGCCCGAAAGCAGCATCGTGACCTGAGGATGGTTCCACACCCACGAAAGTCCCCAGGCGGCAGGAGTGCGCAAATGCGGGTCACGGGCGCCATCGAGCACGGCGCGGGCCCGCGGAGGCAGCTTGCCCGCCAGGCGTCCACCCAAAAGCGGCTCCATCACAAACACCGCGAGCCCGCGCTCCGCAGCCGCCATGAGTCCCGCCGTTCCCGCTTGGTAGCGCTCTCCAGCGTAGTTGTACTGGATCTGGCAAAAATCCCAGTCATACGCGTCGAGCATCGTCAGGAAGTCCGCCGCACTGCCGTGATACGAAAAACCTATCTGGCGAATACGCCCCGCAGCCTTTTGGTGCGCAATCCAGTCTTCGATGCCCAACGCCACCACGCGCTCCCACTGGGCGGGCGAAGTGATGTTGTGCATAAGGTAATAGTCGATATGGTCGGTCCGCAGGCGGCGCAGTTGCTCGTCGAAGAACCGGTCGAAATCCTCCGCGCACTTGCACGAAGCGTGCGGCAACTTAGTCGCGAGCAACACGCGGTCGCGCAGACCCAGGCGCTCAAGTGAGGCGCCCACGCACACCTCGTTACCGGGATAGAGATACGCGGTATCCAGATAATTAATCCCCTGCTCCACCGCACGGGAAATGATGGCATCGGATGTCTTCGCATCGGGGTGTCCCGGCGCACCGGGAAATCTCATGCAGCCCAGACCCAGAGCGGATATTCGGTTACCACTTTTGGGGTCAACGCGGTATTGCACGGCCCCTCCTTTCGCCATCAGCACCCCGGCAAGACGAAACACAATGGTCACGCGGCCGAAACATCGTAGAATCGCAATCGAGAACGTATCGTAACGCAGCAGAAATCGAGCTGTCACGGCACCGCTTTAACATCAGCAAAAAGCCCGATGAAAGGAGCCGCCCATGCCCGCGCTCGACCTTTGGAACCTCGCCTCCCAGCTCAAAAGCAACGATTATCGCTGGGTCGACCTCACCCACACGCTCTCATGCGACACCCCGCACTGGTTTGGCTTTAAGCCATTTGAGTCCACCAAGCTCTTCGACTACCTGCCCGGCACGCCCGAGGACATGCTCGCGCCCATGCGTTGCTTCCAGTATTCGGTCGCCTCGCAGTACGGCACCCACGTCGACGCGCCGCGCCACTTCCATGTCGAGGGTCGTTCCCTTGGCGAGATTGAACCCATCGAGTTTATGCATCCGCTCTGCGTGATCGACAAGCATGAGGAGTGCGCCGCGAATCCCGACTTTATCCTGACCATCGAGGACCTCAAAGCCTGGGAGGATGAGCACGGTCGCATTCCCGAGGACGCTTTCGTCGCCTTCCGCTCCGACTGGTCCAAGCTCGCCGACCTCGAGAACAAGGACGAGGACGGCCAGCCCCACTACCCCGGCTGGGACCTCGGCGCCATCAAGTGGCTCGTTGAAGAGCGCGACATCGGCGCCATCGGCCACGAGCCGGCTGACACCGACCCGGCGAGCGTGACCACGCGTGAGGACGCCTACCCCTACCCCGGCGAACAGTACATCCTCTCGGTCGACCGCTATCAGATCGAGGTCATGGACCATCTAGACGAGCTTCCCGCCACGGGCGCCGTCATCTTCTGCACCTTCCCCAAGGTGCGTGATGGCGTCGGATATCCCGCACGTGTCTTTGCGGTCTGCCCCGCGTCATAAGTTCCCATGCGTTTGTTCTTCTAAATACGGCCATCCGGTGCACGCGACATGGCCCGGCGGCATACAATCCATCAGGCGCCCCATACGCGGGCGCCTTTTTATGGGGAGATGATTCACATGCAGATCAACAAGGTCGCCTTCATCGGCAAGGGCGGCGTGGGCCTGCTCTACGGCAGCATGATCGCCCAAGCGCTCGGCAACGACGCCGTCGAATACGTTATGGACGACGCGCGCTTTGAGCGCCACGCAGGTGATGCGCTCACCGTCAACGGCAAGCCCTGCGCGCTCAAGTCCGTCCGCGCGAGCGAGGCGACGCCCGTCGACCTGGTCATCCTCACGGTCAAGACAACCGGGCTCGATGTGGTGCTCAAAACCCTGGAAAGCGTCGTGGGACCCGACACGCTGATCGCGTCGCTGTGCAACGGCATCACGAGCGAGCAGAAGATTGCCGAGCGCTTTGGCTGGGAGCACACCGTCCTTGGTATCTGCCAGGGCATGGACGCCGTATTCCTCAACGGGGAGCTCACCTATACCAATGCCGGCGAGATCCGCTTTGGTGCGGCAGCGGGCACCGACCCCGCAACCGTTATCGCCATCGACGAGCTCTACACGCGTTGCGGCATCGCCCATACCGTCGAGCACGACATCGCACATCGCATGTGGGCCAAACTCATGCTCAACGACGGCATCAACCAGACCTGTATGGCCTACGGCGGCACCTACGGAAGCGCTACGGAGCAGGGCTCCGAGCAGCTCCGCAGTTTTGTCTCCGCCATGCGCGAGACGCTTGCAGTCGCCAATGCCGAGGGCATCGAGCTCACCGAGGCAGACCTAACGCAGATGGTGCGTCTCATAAAAGGGCTCGATCCCGCCGGCATGCCCTCGATGGCGCAAGACCGCATCGCTCAACGCAGAACCGAGGTCGAGGAATTTGCGGGTACCATCTGCCGCCTCGCGGCCAAGCACGGTATCCAGGTGCCGCAAAACGAATGGCTCTATTCGCGCATCCGCGAAATCGAGGCCAGCTGGTAACGCCGCCGCACCGCATCCAACAGTCTCAATAGCAAAAACCGCCGCAAAGGGCACTCCCCTTGCGGCGGCTTCCTTCTTCATCTATGGGCAAAACCAGCTTCACAACGGCTAGCGCCGCACCTGCGGCGTCTCGTCCTCGTCATCGCGGCAAAGGGGCACGCCCGCACTTCCCAGCAGCGCTGCTGCGATGAGCGCGCCGACCACAATAGGAGCAGCTCCGCACGAGCCCTGCATGCCTGCGACAAACGCAGCTGTAGGGCCAAGACAGCCAAGTACCAATGCGACGGCGGCGATAGCGATATCTCGAGCGTTCATGAGACCACTTCCTCCACGAGAAAGACCTTATTTCTCATGAACTAGTGTGCCCCGCATCCATACGCCCAGCGTACCGCCACGGTAAGGGCTCTGTTAACTCAAGCGCACATAAAGAAAGGGCGGCTTTACGTTGTCTAAAAGCTCAGTAAAGACGCCCGCCCATCATGTGCGTATTTTGCTTATGGCAGATTACCAACCGGTGTAGTAGTCGGTGGTTCCGGCAGCGCAGCCGGAGTCATAGACCTTGCAATCACCCTTGGAGCCCGTAAAGGTCGAGCCCTGGGCCATATCGCCCGCGGCAACAACGTAATAGCCGTCGGAATCGCGCCAGAAGCCCTCAGAATCCTGCGTCCATTCGCCCGTGCGGTGGTGATACAACACGTTGCTGCTGTAATAAGTCTCGCGGCGGCCGTTATAGTTATTGACGCCGCTCGAGCGCGTCAGACCCGAGCCGTTCGCGTAATACGCAGCAGACGTGTAAGACGAGCCGGAGCCGGCGTTGTAATACGAAGCCTGGGCGGCCTCGGCAGCCTCCGCCTCGGCGGCAGCGGCCTTGAGCGCTTCGCGCTTGGCATTCTCAAGCGCAGTGCGCAGCTCATCGAGCTCGGTCGACTTCGCGTCGACCTCCCCCATCGTCAAAAGGCTGCCCGCACCATCGATACAACCCTGCAGCACAGCGCGCTCGTCATCGGTGGCATAGTCACCATACATGTTTAGGATAATCTGAGCGCGCATCTCAAGGGAATCGCGCTTGGCCTCCATCGAGGCGTTCCACTCCTGCATGGAACCATAACCATCGCCGCGATAATCAACGGGCTGTACCAGCGTCGTCTCGGACGGCGTAGATCCAACCGTATCGGACAGTGTTGCCGCGTGGGCATCAGTTGCGCCGGCGCCCGCCAAAAGCGCCACGGTCAGAGCGGCGGAAAGGGCGGCGGCTTTCGGTTTTCGTGAATCGATCCTCATGTAGCTGGAAACCTCCGTAGTGCGTTTTTGCTGCGTTTGAGCTGCGTGTGATTCGATCGCGCTGCATAGTACCTCGAGCAAATCGCGACCTGCGGTTTTACTCAAAAGGCGCACGTCAATTGCGTAAAACTCACATCCTCTCAACAGGAGTTTTCCACAACTCGAATGCATAAAGCATGCCAAAAACCCTGTAATAGCGCCCTTCCTATGCAAAAAAGGCGCCTGCGCAACCATTGCTTGCGCAGGCGCCTTGAGCAGGCATTTTATGCAGTTATACCTATCGAGTCGCAAGGGGTCCTTGCACAAGTCGCCTTACTCGTCCAGCGCGGCGAAGGCCTGCTTCAGATCCCAAATGATGTCCTCGGCGTTCTCGGTACCGAT